>CAZKSF010000025.1:0-36076 GCA_964555405.1 uncultured Bacteroides sp. | reverse complement strand
TCGGATTATAGGAACCTATCCTTTCAATAAATTTACCATCTCGTGGTGCCCTGCTGTCGGCGATAACAATAGGATAGAACGCATAGTTCTTGCGACCATGGCGTTGCAGTCTGATTTTTGTTGCCATTAATTTGTTTTTTAGTTGGTTTTGTATTGCTTTTGAAAGCGAGTGCAAAGTTACGGCTATTTTTTGGTATCACCAAATTTAAAAGCGCGTAAATTCACACGTTTTAACCTATATAGCCGTTATTGTTGAAATCATCACCTTCAGTGCCGGGGACAGGTCCGTACTGATTAGGATAATGCTGACTGGGAAGAAGGGTCATTACGAAGATTGCGATACCACCGATACATGTGAAATAAAGCAACATCCACCACGCTGAGCAACCGATGTCGTGAAGGCGGCGAGCGGTAACGGCAAGTGAGGGCAACAGCAGTGCCAGCCAAACAATAAATGATAATGAATAAAAACCGGAGTGGGCACCGTAGAATGCCATCAAGTCAGTGAAATCGCCCGACGAGGTATATTGAACTAATTCGGTTGCATCCGGAGAAAACATGTTGAGTACCATGCTGATCAGCACATTAAATAGTGTCCACCACCAGTATTCGGACCGTGATGCGCGCCCGGAGAATGTCACATACTTTGAAAAACACACTTTGATTGCTTCCACGAAACCCATGGAATGTGTCGGCTGTTGATAATTTTCGTTCATGTTAAAAAGATTTGTGATTATTTTCGCAAAGGTAAACATTATTTAATTTTCCGGCAAAAATGTTATACAAAAATTAGTTTGGTAAACTAATATTTCGTACATTTGTTGACCAACAGATAAAAAACTTCAATAACCAAAATACCAAAATGGAAAATCAAGATCAGCTTAAGCCCATTGTTGAACGGGCACAGGTATGGCTCTCAGATAGTTATGATGAGGCTACACGTCAGGAAGTACGTCGCATGCTCGATGCTGACGATAAAACGGAACTCATTGAGTCGTTTTATCGTGACCTCGAATTCGGAACAGGCGGTCTTCGCGGCATAATGGGAGCAGGCACTAACCGAATGAATAAATATACAGTTGCGTCGGCTACCCAAGGTCTCGCCAATTATCTCAATGAGTGTTTCAAGGACCTTCCTGAAATTAAAGTTGCAGTAGGACACGATGTGCGTAACCACAGTCGTGAATTCGCCGAGATAGTTGCCGATGTATTCTCGGCAAACGGTATCACAGTATATCTGTTTGATTCTTTCCGTCCTACTCCGGAGCTTTCATTCGCTATACGTCATCTCGGTTGCCAGAGCGGTGTGAATATCACCGCATCGCACAATCCTAAAGAATATAACGGCTACAAGGCATATTGGGCGGACGGAGCGCAGATTATCTCTCCGCACGATACCAACATCATCAACCATGTATTGGCTATCAAGAGCATTGATGATGTCAAGATGACTGGCGACAAATCGCGCATACATATTATAGGTAAGGATGTAGATGATGCTTATCTGACTGCTGTCAAGGGTCTTTCTCTGAGTCCCGATGCTATTCAGCGCCACAAGGACATGAAGATTGTCTATACCCCTATTCATGGTACAGGTGTATATCTTATCCCTGAGTCTCTTGCTAATTATGGTTTCACCAACATAATTCATGTTCCTGAACAGGATATTACCGACGGAAACTTCCCTACCGTAGCTTCACCTAATCCCGAAGTACCTTCCGCTATGGCAATGGCTATAGCAAAGGCTAAGGAAGTAGGAGCTGATCTTATTATGGCTTCTGACCCGGACGCTGACCGTGTAGGTGCGGTTATTCGTGACAGTCATGGCGAGTATGTGCTGTTGAACGGTAATCAGATCGTAATGATCCTCCTGAATTATCTTATGACCCGCCACAAAGAACTTGGCACTCTCGGCGAAAACGATTATATTGTCAAAACAATTGTTACCACTGAGACAATTAAGTCGATTGCTGACAAGAACGGTATAAAGATGTACGACTGTTTCACAGGCTTCAAATGGATTGCCGCAGTCATCCGTGATAATGAAGGTGTTGGTCAGTATCTTGGTGGTGGAGAGGAAAGCTATGGATTCCTTGCCGAGACATTTGTACGCGATAAAGATGCCGTATCGGCAGTATCGTTGCTTGCCGAAGCTGCTGCATGGGCACGTGACCGTGATCTCGATTTCCTTGGCATGCTTCAGGATATTTACATGAAGTATGGTTTCTCTCATGAGACCGGAGTTTCTGTAGTACGTCCGGGTAAATCGGGAGCTGAGGAAATTCAGCAGATGATGAAGGATTTCCGTGAGAATCCACCTAAGGCTCTTGCCGGCAATCCTGTAAAACTGATAAAGGATTATGCAACTCTGAATGCTACCGAACCTGCAACGGGTGCAATCACCAAGCTCGATATGCCTACTACCTCCAATGTCCTTCAGTATTTCACTGAGGACGGAACCAAAGTTTCAATACGCCCGTCGGGTACCGAACCCAAAATCAAATTCTATATAGAGGTTCACGGCAAACTTGAATCGCCTGCCGATTATGACCGTGCAAATGCCGATGCCCTTGCAAAGATCGAAAGTATCAAGAAGGATCTTGGTATTGACTGATTAAAAATATAGCTCCAATAATTGACTCCACCGCTTTTTGATTTGCAAAACGGTGGAGTCTTGTATATCTAACGCATCCAGTTGTACATCACATTTCAATGAAACGAATTGCATTTATCGATTTTGTAAGAGTTTTCGCATGTTTTCTTGTTATACTTGTTCATTCGAGTGAAAACTACTACGGAGCAGCCGACCCGGGAGAGATGGCAGGACCACAGTCATGGCTGGCAGACGAAACCGACCGCTTATGGGTATCGGTTTATGACGGATTCTCACGTATGGCGGTTCCTTTATTTATTATAGTTTCGGCTTATTTGCTGGTGCCCATGCGCAGGGGGGTGACTATGGGCGAATTTTATCTGCACCGTTTTCGCCGGGTTGTACCTCCGTTTGTAATATTTATGATCCTTTATAGCGTACTTCCGATGTTATGGGGTCAATTCAGTCGAGAGGAAGCAGTAGCCGATCTTGTCCGAATACCTTTTAATTTTCCGTCACTTGCCGGACATCTTTGGTTTATGTATCCTCTGATAAGTATTTATCTGATAATTCCAATCGTTTCACCGTGGCTTGAACGTGCCACGCCACGTCAGGAAAGAGTGTTTATATATCTGTTTGCGCTTTCTACTTGTATGCCATGGCTTCGTCGCTGGTTCGGTGAGTTGTGGGGTGAATGTTTCTGGAACGAGTATCATATGCTATGGTATTTCTCAGGCTATCTCGGTTATGTAGTGGTTGCACACTATATACGGGTTCATCTAACATGGACCCAGACAAGACGACTGGTAATCGGAGCCTTGATGATGATTGCCGGAGCGGTCGCTACAATACTGTCGTTCTATGTACAAGCAGTTCCGCAGGCATTACTTGTCACACCTGAAATAGAAATAGGATGGGCATTCTGCACGATTAATTGTGTGGTACTGACTGTCGGTGCATTTCTTATGTTCAGTTGTATCCATCAGAATGCACCAGGTGTCGTGACATCTCTTGCCAGACAGAGTTACACCATTTATCTGATGCACATATTCTGGCTTGGTGTCTGGGTTAGCCTTTTCAAAATACAACTGGCGTTGCCCACAGTGATATCAATACCGGCTATCGCCATTTGTACTTTTGCCACTTGCTGGCTTTGTACATGGATTCTGTCGTTTATACCGGGTTCGGAATGGCTTGGTATTGATAAACCTAAAGCGAAAACAATGATTGTCAAGGTATAAATTAATTACTTATGCGTTATATTTCCTTTATTCTGTACATATTCCTTTTAATTGGATGTGCCCGAAATGAAAATCCTGAGGTAGATTATACAAAATATGTTGATACCTTGATCGGAACTGATTACACAGGTAATACTTATCCTGGTGCACAGCGTCCTTTCGGTATGGTTCAGTTAAGTCCTGATAACGGACTTCCCGGCTGGGATCGCATTGCGGGTTATTATTATCCCGATTCGACCATCGCAGGTTTCAGTCATACACATCTGTCAGGGACAGGAGCGGGCGATCTGTATGACATTTCATTTATGCCTGTGACACTGCCCGTCCGTAGGACGGAAGGACCGCTGGGCATTCATTCAAGGTTTGCACATGATGATGAAACGGCAAAAGCCGGTTATTATCAGGTCAGATTAACCGATTATGATATCAATGTTGAGCTTACAGCTACAGATCGTTGTGGAATACAGAGATACACTTTCCCGGGTGGAGAAGCTGCTGTAATTCTCAACCTCGCCAAAGCTATGAACTGGGATGCCACTCAGGATAGCCGGATTACGGTGGTTGATTCCGTTACTATTGAAGGTTACCGTTTCTCCGATGGATGGGCACGTGATCAGCAACTATGGTTCCGGTCAAGATTTTCCCATGCGTGGGATTCGGTAAATGTGATAAGCACTCCTATTGAAAAAGACGGACAGGTTATAGGTTCGGGCGAGGTGGCTTGGTTTTATTTCACAACGTCTCCCGGTGAACAGATTACCGTAAGTACTTCGTTATCATGTACCGGATCTGACGGTGCGACTAATAATCTTGATACTGAAGTGCCAACCGATGATTTTGACAAATACCGCTTGGACGCACGTAATGCCTGGAACGATGCTTTGTCAAAAATTACAGTTACAGGTGAATCTGAAGAGGATAAGACAAAATTCTATACAGCTCTTTATCATACGATGCTGGCTCCGACAATTTATGGGGATGTGGATGGCTCTTATCGTGGACCCGACAAGAAAATACATATGGCTGGTGACTGGACCAACTATGGAACATTCTCATTGTGGGATACTTATCGCGCCGCTCATCCTCTGATGACATATATACAGCCTGATCGTACGCGTGATTTTGTAAAATCGCTTGTCGAGTTCGGTATTCAGAACGGTCGGCTTCCGGTATGGAATTTTCAGGGATCGGAAACCGATATGATGATAGGTTATCATTCGGTGCCGGTAATAGTAGATGCATATATGAAAGGGCTTATTGATGATGATTATGCCGGTAAGGCACTTGATATATGCGTTAAAACTGCAAATATCGATTCATACAGAGGGATAGGGGATTATAAGCGTCTCGGATATGTGCCGTTTGATTCTGCAACAGGTTCCCCGAATGAAGGAGAAGGATGGTCGCTTTCCAAAACTCTTGAATATGCTTTCGATGATTACTGCATAGCTGTTATGGCTGAGAAAATGGGTAGGAAGGATGTGGCGCAAGAGTTTTACACCCGCTCAAAGAATTATAAAAATGTGTATAACCCGGCAACCGCTTTCATGCAGCCACGTGACTCTAAAGGTGAGTTCTCCAAGAATTTTAATCCCGATGATTATACTCCGGAAATATGCGAAAGCAATGCATGGCACTATTTCTGGTCGGTCCAGCAGGATATTGACGGACTAATTGAGTTGACAGGTGGAAAAGACCGTTTTTTAGAGAAGCTTGACAGTATGATGACTTACACTCCGGCTGAAAACGAATCATTACCCATATTCAGTACCGGAATGATAGGGCAGTATGCCCACGGAAATGAACCGAGTCATCATGTAGTGTATCTGTTTAATAAAGTTGGGCGAGCGGACCTGACACAAAAGTACGTATCGGAGATTATGGAGAATCTTTATGATTCATCGCCTGCCGGACTATGCGGTAACGAGGATTGCGGTCAAATGTCGGCGTGGTTTGTTTTTTCCGCCATGGGATTCTATCCGGTAAATCCTGTTTCCGGTGAGTATGAGATTGGAACTCCGTTGTTCCCTTCCATGCAGTTGTATCTTGACAATGGAAAGACTTTTTCCGTAAATGCCAACGGACTGAGTAAACAGAATATATATGTAGGTTCTATTAAAATAAATGGAGAGCCGTTTAATGGTACAACGATAACCCACGACCAGATAATGTCGGGAGCGACAATAGATCTTGAGATGGTTTCAACTCCACAACTTCATGCCTCCATGAACAGAAAGAAATAAGGAACGATTTCTTGGCGATACAATAAGCAAACACGCCCGCTGTCTCAAAGACAGCGGGCGTGTTGTTGAAACGTGTCGGTTGAATTAGCGCACTGCTATTACTTCTATCTCAAGAAGTACCTTCTTGGGGAGTTCTTTTACAGCAACGGCTGAACGTGCTGGGAACGGAGCTGTAAATTCCGATGCATACACCTCGTTCATGGGAACAAAATAGCTCATATCGGCAAGAAATACTGTAGTCTTGACTACATTATCAAGTGTAAGACCGGCTTCGGCAAGAATTGCCTTGATATTTGAAATTACCTGACGGGTCTGAGCCTCTATGCCTTCGGGAATGGCGCCGGTAGCAGGATCCAAAGGAATCTGACCGCTTGCAAAAAGGAAAGAACCTGTGTCAATAGCCTGGCTGTAGGGACCGATAGCACCGGGGGCAGCTGTTGTAGCAATCTGTTTTTTCATTGTACAATGTATGTTGTTAGTGGTTGATTGTTCAAGTGCAAAATTAACGAATTTTGCCGACTTCCATCATATATTTCACAAAAATTGCGATGTACGGTTTGGCTGGGTCGTAGAGTTTGATTATCTTCGCTGACAGATATGAGAAACTTTTTAAGAACGATAATCATGACCGGAGCAGTAGCTCTGGCATTTATTTTTGATCCTTTGGCAAGTAAAGCCGAAAGAGTAGTCATTCTGCATACTAACGATACGCATAGCCAGATTGATCCCGACCGGCAGAAAGGCACGGGCGGAGTACTGCGTAGGAAAGCAGCGATAGATTCGGTTCGGCATGCCGAAAGAAATATATTGCTTGTTGATGCCGGTGACGCCGTGCAGGGAACATTATACTTTACCTTGTTTGAGGGTGAGGTAGAGCAGAAAATGCTTAATCTGTTAGGGTATGATGTGCAGATATTGGGAAATCATGAGTTCGATAACGGCATGGATATACTTGCACGTAATTATTCGGAAGCAATTCCAACTGTCATATCCTCTAACTATGATGTTTCGTCCACACCTCTTTCAGGTTTATTCCAACCGTATGTGGTGAAACAGGTTGGGAACCGTCGAATAGGATTTTTGGCTATAAATATTGATCCTACCGGACTCATCAGCCCGGTTAAAAGTGCGGGTGTAGTTTACAATGACGGATTGGAAGCCGCACGCCGTATGTCGACGTGGCTAAAAAATGTAGCCGGTGTTGATGCGGTTGTCGCTGTGACTCATATAGGCTACAATAAGGGTGAAAAAGGTTATTGCGACCCGGATATTGCAAAGGGTTGTCCTGATATAGATGTAATTATTGGAGGACATAGTCATACCCCCTTGACTCCTGAAGATCCGCGAACCCGCATAGTCCGTAATCCAGGAGACACGGTGTTGGTGGTTCAGAATGCCAAGGGAGCGCATCATATCGGTATGGTAATGCTTGATTTTGATAAGAATGGACTGATCAATGCATCATGGGACCGTATTCCGGTCGACAGCCGTTGGGATAATCGTACAGACAGCTCGACTGAACATATTTTAGCGCAATACCGTAATAAAGTCGACTCAATTTATGCTATCCCGGTTGTAAAGGCTGGGGCAGATTTCGATCAGCAGGCAATGATGAATTTTGCGTCGGATGTAGTGCTGGAAATTGGTAATAATCTTGTCAAAGGTAGAAAAGTTGATTTCGCGATTATGAACAAGGGAGGTATCCGACACTATTTTGATGCAGGAGATTTATCCCGAGGCGATATTATTGATGTTTTTCCATTCGACAACCGGATTGTGGTGCTCGATGTAGCGGGAAAAGAATTACCGGCACTGTTTGATTTGATGGCGCGCCAGGGAGGTCAGGCAGTTAGCGCTAATGTCGATGCTGTTATTTCGGCTGATGGCAAAGGATGCTCGTCGGTAACTGTTGACGGAAAAGCAATTGACCCGACACGTACCTATCGCATAGCTACGATTGATTATCTTGCCGAAGGAGGCGATGACATGAAAGCATTGTCGACCGGTCGCATTATAGCTACCAGTAAGCATGTCCTTTATGATGATATGATCTTTGCTCTGTCATCGAAATCTTCAAATTTTGTCCCTGACAGTTCCTCAAGAATGAAATGAAATTGCTGAGATTTTTAATTGCTTTTTTACTGATATCTACCGCATCCCTTATGCCTCCTCAAACGGCGGATGCACGATCGGTGACTGATTTTACCTTACCTCCAAGGACTTCTCTTAGTGTTCTGGCACAGAGCGAAGAGGCAGTCGCTTGGGCTGATTCAGTGATGTCACAACTTTCTCTTCGTCAGCGTATAGGACAACTCGTTATTCCACGACTTGATGTAACGGACACACCCTCCGGACGCGCAGCCATCCGTAAGGTTGTGGAGGAAGGTGTGGGAGGACTTTTGTTCGGGAAAGGGACGCTTGCCGACTATGTAGGCATGATTGATTACGCCCAGTCAATTGCCGAAGTGCCACTGATGATAACACTTGACGGAGAATGGGGACTACGTATGCGTGTGACTGATGCGCCACGTATGCCGTATAACATGGCTCTTGGAGCTTCACGTGATCAGGAAGATTTTGAGGCATATGGTGAGGAAGTGGCACGTGAATGCCGTCTTGCTGGTATTCATGTGAATTTTGCACCGGTTATGGATGTCAATTCCGACCCGCGTAATCCGGTGATTGGCTACCGTTCGTTCGGAGAGGATCCTATACGTGTCGCAAATGCGGGGGTGGCATATAGCCGTGGTCTGGAACGAGGAGGTATACTTTCCGTGGCGAAACATTTCCCCGGTCATGGCGATACTTCTACTGATTCTCACAAAACACTCCCGATAGTTAACCACGATAGGGAGAAGCTCGATGAAATTGACTTATTGCCATTCCGGAGGTACATAGAAGCCGGGCTTGGAGGTGTAATGGTTGGACATCTCAATGTGCCGGTTCTCGACAAATCGGGAACACCTGCGTCACTCTCATATCCGGTCACCTCCGGACTTCTAAAAAAGCATATGGGATTCAGGGGACTTGTCTTTACTGACGCCCTTGCCATGGCAGGCGCTTCATCCGATATTAATAATTGTGTTGCAGCTCTCAAGGCAGGGACTGATATTTTATTGCAGCCAAAATCAACAGTCACCGATATTAATGCTATAATCAAGGCGGTAGAGAGCGGGCAGATAAGCCGTGAAGATGTCAATGAAAGATGCCGCAAGGTGCTTCAATACAAATATGCTCTCGGACTTGGCGCTCCAATTCGGCGTGCTGATGTGAAAGCTGTTGTCTCTGAAATAACAAATGAGCAGTCAGAAGCTGTAAAGAGACGTCTTGCCTGTGCTTCGCTGACTGCTGTATATAATCATGACGATATACTTCCATTGAAAGATTTGTCATCAAGCAATATTGCTGTAGTGTCAGTTGGAGCACCTGTTGATAACGCTTTTTCTGACAAATGTGCGAGTTATGCCTCAATCAGGAAATATAATGTAACGGAAAAGGGGCTATCTAAAAGTCTCCTTGATAAATTGCACGATGAATACGATGTTGTAATTGTAGGGGTTTTCACTGACAAAGCATGGGCGAGAGAAGCTGTAAACCGTATTTCTTCACATTCAAGGATGGTAGGTGTGTTCTTTATGAACCCTTATAAGATGTCATTATTCGGAGGAGGGCTTAAAGACATTGCGGCTCTTGTGCTTGCCGGTGATGATACCGACGAATTACGCTCTGCCGCCGCGGAGGGTATATTTGGAGGAATTACAATGGATGGCAGACTACCGGTAGGGCTTAATACGATAGCTCCGCTTGGAACGGGTAAGACAACAAATAAAGTGCGTCTGGGATCAGCCGATCCGGAAGAGCTTGGATTTGATCCAGCATTTAACTCCCGGATTGACTCTGTAATGAGAGCTGCTGTTAGATCCGGAATTATTCCGGGAGGACAGGTGATAGTTGTCCGACGCGGTGGAATTGTGCATAATGGATGTTACGGGAAAACAGATAATTCCGGTAAAATGCAAGTTTCAGATTCAACCATCTACGATCTTGCTTCAGTTACAAAACCGATTGCAACTGTGTCGGGATTGATGAAAGCTTACGATGAAGGTTTGTTCGGAATGAATGACCGTCTGAGTACAATTATCCCTGAACTCGCAGCCACAGATAAAGGTTCAATAACTTTCAGCGATGCTTTGTATCATGTCTCCGGAATGCCGGCAATGATCTCAGCTGTCAATATGCTTTCGGAACGTGACGCATCCGGTAAAAAACGACTGAGAACAGATCTGGTGTCGTCAACCAGAAGTGATGTTTTCAATCTGCCTTTAGCAAAAGGGTTGTGGCTACACGAAACAGCACCCGATACCCTGATGCGTAGAATTTATGATGCAAATCTGAAGCCTAAAGGTAAGTATCTGTATAGTGATCTGAATTTCTGCTTGTTACGCGAAGCAGAGGAACGTCTTACGGAAGTACCTCATGAAGAGTGGGTGGCTACGGAAATATTCGGACCGATCGGAGCATCAACATTAGGATTTTGTCCGTTGGAATACTATCCTCTGCGTCATATAGCTTCTACGGAAAAAGATACAGATTTCCGTAATCAACATCTACAGGGATTTGTACACGATGAGACTGCCGCTGCCAGTGGAGGTGTTCAGGGTAATGCTGGATTGTTCGGGACTGCCCTTGATGTTGCTAAAGTATGTCAGATGTGGTTGAATGGCGGTGTATATGGTGGTGAGCGAATTATTTCGGAAAAAGCTGTCAAAGCGTTTCTGTCACCATCCGAACGCCGTAAAGTGACTTCGTCAAAAGGTGTAAGTTGTATGCGTGGACCGGGTATAGCTTACGTTGATGAAGACTCTCCTGCACCTCAGTCAACATATGGGCATACCGGGTTTACAGGGACATGCTTTTGGATTGATCCTGAAAATGAAATCATTTTTGTGTTGCTTACGAACAGAATCTGTCCTACGCGCAAGACGCCTGCGTTTTTCAAGGATGATCCGCGTAAAGCTGTAATGAATGTAATATATGAATCACTAAACTAACAAAATCATATAATTCAAATCAATTATGCAGATACAACGAATTCAGTCACTGTTCTTACTTTGTGCTTTCGCAATTATGACAGTATTCATTTTTGTTCCGTTCGGATTTTCGATTATATCAGTGGACGGAACAGAGAATGTAATGGAAGCCTGGTATCCGAAAAAGTCGATCGGACTTTGGTTACCGGCTGCACTTGCCGCACTTCTTTCATTGATTGCGATATTTCTTTTCAATAATCTGTCCCTTCAAAAACTCATAGTTCGCCTGAGTATAATTCTGACTCTGGTTACAATAGGTGTAACGATATATTTCCTGGCTTCAGGAACATATGTTACTATACCTGAGACTGTAACAGCGTCGGATATGAAGTGGGGCGGGGGCGGACTGCTTCTGCTTGCCGGACTTATTGCTGACTGTATGGCGCTGTCACGTATCAGTGCTGATGCACGTCTTTTACGTGATATGGATCGTCTTCGCTGACGGTCAATAACCGTTAAAGTGTACCCTTGTCGGATTCCATTTATTCATAGGTGAGTGTTCGGCAACGGGATAACCTACCGGTATGAGATTGAACGGTATAATGTCTTCTTTTATGTTAAGTATTTCTTTTACCGGCTCAATTCTGTCGGTATGTGGATACAGACAGGTCCATACAGCCCCAAGACCGAGTGCATGAGCTGCGAGCAATATGTTTTCTGAGGCTGCTGAAAGATCCTGTTCCCAGAGAGTGGAGTCATCGCCATCAAGAAATCTATCAGGATTTCCGCATACTACGATAGCCATAGGAGCGCTTGCAGCCATTTTTGCATAGGGAAGAACTTCGGAAAGTTTTGCAAGGATCGTTCGGTCGTCAATAAGAATAAACTCCCACGGTTGACGGTTTACACCTGAGGGTGCACTCATTCCGGCATGAAGCAGAGCTGATTTAAACTCATCGGAAACCGGTTGATCGGTATAGCGTCGTACACTTGTACGTTCTATGATGTTCCTGTAAGCGGGATTGTTTGCTATAATATTTTGCAAGGAGTCGTTTTCCATATCTGATAGTTTTGTTATTCTATGTATCATCATGAATAACAATTCACATTATATAAAAGTTGCGAAAATAACAGAACCGGGCGCCAGCTGATCTGCCGATGCCCGGTTCTGTTATTTTTACTCAGTTATCAATATTCCTGCCAGGATTTGATTGCAATCGATCCAACCGGTCGTGAAACAAAGGCTTTGACATAAGCCAGAGCAAGACGGGCGTTAGTCAGCAACGGAATGTTGTAATCTATTGCGTGACGGCGAATCTGATAGCCGTTGGTAAGTTCTCGCTTAGTGTGATTTTTCGGTATGTTTATCACGAGATCGACCATGTGGTTCGCGATGACATCGAGAACGGAAAGTCCTTCTTCATCGGGCCAACATACCTGAGTTGTTTCCACACCATGTTCAGCAAGGAAAGTGGCTGTGCCGGGAGTAGCATAGATTTTATATCCACGGTTGAAAAGCAGTCGGCAAGCTTCAAGCATGTCCACTTTGGCTCGGGCATCGCCGGAACTTACAAGAATACCCTTTTGAGGAACGTGATGACCTACGGAAATCAAGGCGTTCAAAAGTGCCTCATCAAAGTCGCGTCCCAGACATCCTACTTCGCCTGTGGATGCCATATCGACACCAAGAACTGGATCGGCTTTGTGTAGACGTGCAAATGAGAACTGTGATGCTTTTACTCCGATATAATCAATGTCGAAGGTCGAAGTATCCGCGACTTCGGGCTTTTCACCGAGCATTATACGAGTAGCAGTCTCGATGAAGTTCTTTTTGAGAACCTTGCTTACGAATGGGAACGAACGCGAAGCACGCAGATTACATTCGATTACCTTAACATAGTTGTCTTTCGCAAGATACTGGATATTGAACGGACCGGAAATATTGAGTGCTTCAGCGATACGCGCACTGATTCGCTTGATACGGCGTGCGGTTGCCATATATATTTTCTGCGCGGGGAATACCAGAGTAGCATCACCCGAATGAACGCCGGCATATTCAATGTGTTCCGAAATTGCATATTCAACGATTTGTCCGTTACGGGCAACAGCATCGAACTCTATTTCTTTAGCATTCTGAAGGAATTCCGAAACAACTACAGGATATTCTTTGGAAACCTTCGCCGCCTGACTTAAGAAACGGTGCATCTGTTCGTAGTCATAGCAGACGTTCATTGCAGCGCCCGAAAGAACGTAACTTGGTCGGATGAGCACCGGGAAACCTACTTCATCAACAAAAGCGTGAATTTCTTCTTCAGTAGTAAGCTCCTTCCATCTTGGCTGATCGATACCGAGCTGGTCAAGCATTGCCGAGAATTTATGACGGTTTTCGGCGCGGTCAATGGAAACAGGGGATGTGCCCAGAACCGGTACGTGACGACGATAGAGCTTCATCGCAAGGTTATTCGGTATCTGACCGCCAACACTAACGATCACGCCACGGGGCGCCTCAAGATCAATTATATCCATTACCCGTTCGAAGCTTAACTCATCGAAATAGAGACGATCGCACATATCATAGTCGGTTGAAACAGTCTCCGGGTTATAATTGATCATTACCGCTTTATAACCTAATTTCCTACATGTGGTAGCAGCATTTACCGAGCACCAGTCGAATTCTACTGAACTACCGATACGGTAAGCACCTGATCCAAGAACAATGATATTATTGCGTGCATTCAGATCATAAGGTATTGAATTTTCAGTAGCTCCGTAAGTAACATAGAGGTAGTTGGTGAGTTCGGGATACTCTGACGCGACAGTATTGATTCGGCGTACGAAGGGTGTTACGTTAAGCTCTTTACGACGATTCCTGACACGGAGAACATCTGCTTCCATGTTACCTTTCGGATTTTCGATCAGACGCGAGATCTGGAAATCGGAAAATCCGAGACGTTTCGCTTCGAGAAGAGTCTCACGGTCGAGATCATCCACACTGCCTCCGCGGCTACGTAGTTTGTCAGCGAATTTCACAATATTGGCGAGACGTTCGATAAACCAGATATCTATCTTAGTCAGTTCAGCGACGCGTTCGGGTGAATAGCCTTCTTCAAGAGCCTGCGCGATAGCGAATATACGCATATCGGTAGGATGGGAAAGCGCATGTTCGAGATTGTCGACATGCAGATCGGTGTTTCCTACAAAGCCATGCATTCCCTGACCGATCATTCGGAGACCTTTCTGAATAATTTCCTCAAATGATTTTCCGATAGACATTATTTCGCCTACAGATTTCATCGAAGAACCAATTTCGCGATCTACCCCGATGAATTTAGTCAAGTCCCAGCGAGGAATTTTTACAATCATGTAATCCACATCCGGTGCCTTTGCAGCAGAATTCGGAGTGCCGGGTTCACCTATCTGGTCAAGAGTATAACCGAGCGCCAGTTTTGCGGCAACGAAAGCCAGAGGATAACCCGAGGCTTTTGACGCGAGAGCTGATGAACGGCTCAAACGAGCATTAATCTCAATGATTCTGTAGTCATTTGTCTCAGCGTTGAAAGCATACTGTATGTTACATTCCCCGACAATGCCTATGTGACGAACGACTTTAGTGGCGATATCCTGAAGCATTTTGATCTGATCGTCGTTGAGTGAGACAATCGGAGCTACAACAATACTTTCGCCCGTGTGAATGCCTAACGGATCAAAATTTTCCATCGGAACAACTGTGAAACACAGGTCCGATGAATCGCGGATTACCTCGAATTCGATCTCTTTCCAGCCTTTGAGTGATTCTTCTACAAGAATTTGTCGGGAATATGCCAATGCGCTTTCGCAGTGAGTGATGAATTCCTCGTCGTTATTGCATATACCGGAACCGAGTCCGCCCAGCGCATAACCGGACCGAACCATTACCGGATAGCCAATCCTGTGAGCGACTTCCAGAGCATCCTCAATATTTTCTACAGCTTGTGAAACAGGAGTCTTTACATCTATTTCGTTGAGCTTCTTTACAAAAAGATCTCGGTCTTCGGTAATCATGATTGCCTCGACTGATGTACCGAGAACTTTAACACCGTATTTTTCAAGAGTACCGTCCAGATAAAGCTGAGTACCGCAATTGAGAGCGGTCTGACCTCCGAAGGCAAGCAAGATACCGTCCGGACGTTCTTTTTTGATAACCTCTTCAACGAATTCCGGGGTAATAGGCAGGAAGTAAACACGGTCTGCCACGCCTTCCGATGTCTGGATCGTTGCGATGTTTGGATTGATGAGCACCGATTCAATACCTTCTTCCCTGAGAGCCTTTAGAGCCTGGGATCCGGAATAGTCGAATTCGCCCGCTTGTCCTATCTTAAGGGCTCCCGAGCCGAGTAATAGTACTTTCTTCATTGTTCTAAAGCTGTAATAATTAAAATCGGTTGGAGAGATGTCATGCAAAATTACGAAAATTGTTTTAATCTTCTGATGCACTCCCTAAAAAACATTAAGGCGTAACTTAAAAACGTGTGTTATTTCAAAACAATTATTGTACTTCGGATGTTAGTAAAGTGCGTTTAACTAATAAATTTTTGAACTATGGACAAATATGTTTGTGAAGTTTGTGACTGGGTATATGATCCCGAAGTAGGTGATCCGGATAATGGAATCGCTCCCGGAACAGCGTTTGAAGATCTCCCCGATGATTGGGTATGCCCCCTGTGTGGCGTTGGTAAAGATGAATTTGCAAAAGTAAAGGAATAATTTCCGTACTCTCCATAATGACGGACTCGGTGTCAGAACCACGACATTGAGTCCTTTTGTATATTATGGCATGACGATATTTCCAGCCATATCAACCGGGAATCCTCCGGCTTGTGCCGAGATTGCCGAAAGCGGAGTTATCGATGACCATAGGGCGGCATCATTCACTGTTATGTCCGGCATTTCGCGATTGATGTAAAGATCAACTGTTCTACGATCCATGATGTAATTCATCATGTTTTCAACCCCGCTGCGTTCACCTTCGCTTCTGTACAGGTCGAGTAACGGGCTTGATCTGTGTGCCAGGTATTCATTCAAAGCGTCACCGCAAAGCGGTTCCGGTCCTATAGTGTCGGACTGCAATGTTTCGACAGGATATTTACTGATATATCCTGATGTCCCGCAGACTGTCTGCAGCCTGCTATAAGGACGAGGTGTTGTCATGTCCAGCTGCAGAAGCATAGTGCGTCCGAGTTCTGTCCGGAATAGAGTTGAGTTTATTAAGGTTTTAGAAGACGCTGTACTGCTGAGCGAACTTAAAGATACAACATTATCGGTTTTGCCTATGCCCAGTAATTCGCACATCGGACCGAAGCCGTGAGTCGGATATGGATTGGCAATGCGGTCGCGTGTCATGTCATCAAGAAAATCCGGACGATTTCGGAGATCGTGTATATAAGCTCCTTCGCAATGTGTGATTTTACCGAACATGCCGTCTGCCGACATCTGTTTGGTGAGTAATGCAAACGGGTCGTAACAGCAATTTTCAAGCATTGTGAACCATCTGCCGGTCCGTTCTACGGTAGCTATAAGTTTACGGCAATCTTCGAGAGTAGTGGCTGCGGGAACTTCTACAGCCACATCGAATCCCCGTTCCATGGCAGCTATTGAAATAGCAGCGTGAGAATGTCGAGGAGTACAGATAATTAAAAGTGTTGCTGTTTCCTGAGGATTAAGTTCACTCCAGTCGCGAAACAATTCGGGTTTCGTCATACCATATTTTATCGCAGTCGCGCTTGCGGCGTGAAGCGAAACCTCATCCGGATCTACACAAGCTGTGATTCTGAGTGAGGGTATATGACGTAATCGTTCAAGTGTGGCAATTCCTCTGTGTCCCAGTCCTACTATTGCCGCACGAACATATGGTGAACCGATTGAAAGACTCATATCTGTGATGGAGTGAAACGAAAGATCAGATCCGACGGTACGACGTGTACCACCGGATCTGACGGGATTTATGCAAGCTGTAAAAAAGTGTCGAAATTATTTGCCCACATGCTCGTACTGAAGAGTTTTGGTAGGCTGGTCACATACTTCGGAAGGACCCCAGTACTGGATAGGACCGGGATATACGTAGCTTGTAACGATTGCCCATTTGTCGCGCTTGGAAGCGAATTTCTGGAATGGTGCTCCGTCGAGGCGTACAAGCGCTTTCTGGATAACCGGTTTCAGTTCGCCGTGGCGACGTTCCATATTGAACATTTTGGTGATGGGCACACCGCCTGCGAGCCACTGTACGCTCGGTTTTGTCAGATTGCGAAGGCTTGACAAGTAGCCGGTTACACCTGCATTGATAAGCATAGCTGCATTATAGCCTAAGGCATAGCAGTAATCGGCATCGAAGTTCGAGGGAGCGGCGCAACGTCCTTCATAACCGAAGAAATGGTGAAGCGCTGAGAATTTTCCTTTATATTCACCTTTGGCTGCCATTTCCTTCAAACGACGTCCGACCATTTCGCTGAGAAGTTTCTCAGTTTCGATGAGTGAAACCTGAACATTACCGTGCGGGTCGCGGTCGAGTGTAAGCTGACGTGCAACACCTTCAGGAAGTGAAGCGAATACCTGAGCGTTACGCTGAGAAAGATTTGAGAGGATGAATTCGCGCTGTTCTGCCGGAGTCATGGTAGCAAATTTTTCAGCATTCTGTGCAAGAAGATCATTAAGCGAAGCTATGAGGTTCTTCATTGCGGGAATGAACTCGATGAGACCTTCCGGAATGAGGACTGTACCGAAGTTTTCTCCATTTTCAGCGCGGGCGGCAACAACTTTAGCAATGCTGTCGACAACTTCATCGAGAGAAAGGTTCTTTTCTTCAACTTCCTCTGAAATGATACAGATGTTGGGCTGAGTCTGAAGAGCACATTCAAGCGCAATGTGAGAAGCTGAGCGACCCATCAGTTTGATGAAATGCCAGTATTTCTTTGCTGACATGGCATCGCGCTGGATATTACCGATAAGTTCCGAATATACCTTGGTTGCAGTGTCGAAACCAAATGAAGCTTCGATAACGTCATTCTTGAGGTCACCGTCGATGGTCTTGGGACAACCGATCACCTGTACACCTGCATTGTGAGCCTTGTAGTATTCGGCGAGAACGGCTGCATTCGTATTTGAATCATCACCACCAATTATGACGAGAGCGGTAATATTAAGTTCCTTGAGTATTTCAAGACCTTTTTCAAATTGTTCTTCCTTCTCAAGTTTGGTACGTCCGGAACCTATGATATCGAAGCCGCCGGTATTGCGGTATTCATCGATGATAGGTGCGGTAAGCTCGATATATTTGTGGTCAACAAGTCCTGAAGGACCCATCAGGAAGCCGTAAAGGCGACTATCCTTGTTGATTTTCTTAATACCGTCAAAAAGACCGGAAATAACGTTATGACCGCCGGGAGCCTGACCACCTGAAAGAATAACGCCTACGTTTACAGGTTTGCCAACGGTAGGATTTGTCTTTTCAAAAGTCAGTTCGGGGAGTCCGTAAGTGTTAGGAAACAGTTCTTTGATAGCTTCCTGATCGGCAACAGATTCGGTAGGAGCGCCTTCTACGGCTACCACTGCTCCTGTAAGTGAAACGGGCAGCTTGGGCTGATAAGAGGCACGAGCTATCTGTAAAGCACTTTTCTTCATTTTAGGTCGGAATTAATTGGTTATATGTAGTTGTAGTAATCGTTTTGTTTTCGAAGGAAAGATATTGCAAATTTCGTTATTTTTTTTGACTTTTCCGATAGTGACCTGAAAAAAATTAGGTGTCTTTTTACAAAGGTTAATAAAGACAATAATTATTCGGAAAAAATTTGGTTTCCTTTTAATTCATGGAATAATTAGCTACCTTTGTACGGGTTAATTTAAAAAAGATTATACTCCATTCATTATTCATGTAATTATGCTAAAAAGAATAAGGCAATTTGTCGCGGCGGTTTGTATCTTGTTGGTTACACTGCTGTTTTTGGATTTCACCGGCACTTTCCAGAACTGGTTCGGATGGTTGGCAAAAATTCAGTTTCTTCCTGCCATAATGGCTCTGAATTTTGTTGTAATAGTCGGTCTGGTGGTTTTAACGTTATTATTCGGACGGTTATATTGTTCTGTGATATGTCCGTTAGGCATTATGCAGGATCTGTTCGCCTGGTGTGGAAAGAAAAGTAAGAGAAACCGATATTCCTATTCACCGGCGAAAAACGCTTTGCGCTATATATTGCTTCTGATAATGGTTCTGGCAATAATTTTCGGGATAGGTTCAATTGTAGCGTTACTGGCACCTTATAGTGCTTACGGTAGAATTGCTCAGAGTCTTTTCGCTCCCGTATGGCAGTATGTAAACAATTTGCTCGCGTCATGGGCGATGTCTCGCGATAGTTATGCTTTCTACAATGTGGATATATGGCTTCGCGGTGGTATCACTCTTGTGGTAGCTGCTTTAACACTGTTGATTTTGGGTTTTCTTGCTTGGCGCAACGGGCGTACATATTGCAACACTGTTTGCCCTGTTGGAACAACGTTGGGTTTTCTGTCTCGTTTTTCCCTCCTCAAACCTATTATCGACACAACCAAATGTAACAGCTGTGGATTATGCGCACGCAATTGTAAGGCAGCATGTATCAACAGTAAGGAACATATTATCGACTATTCCCGTTGTGTGGTTTGTTTCGATTGTATTGACAAGTGTAATAAGGGAGCTATTTCATATAGTTTACGTAGTAAGGTTAATCAGGCAGGTGATAATGGTGTCGACAAGGTGGACGGTTCAAGAAGGAGCTTTTTTGCCATAACTACAGTAATTGCGGCAACGGCGGTAACAAGGGCGCAGGAAAAAACTGTCGATGGGGGACTGGCTGCAATTACTGATAAGAAAATTCCGGCGAGAAAAACCAAAATAGTTCCTCCCGGCTCCCTAAGTATAAGAAACCTTAGTAGCCATTGCACGGCATGCCAGTTATGCGTTTCGGTTTGTCCTAACGGAGTTCTTCGTCCGTCCTCTGAAATAGACTCGCTTATGCAACCCGAATCATCCTATGAAAGAGGCTATTGTCGTCCGGAGTGTACTCGCTGTTCGGAAGTTTGTCCTACAGGTGCGATATTACCGATATCGGTTGCCGATAAATCATCGGTTCAGATTGGTCATGCGGTATGGGTCAAGTCCAACTGTGTACCTCTCACCGATGGAGTAGAGTGTGGTAACTGTGCCCGGCACTGTCCTGTTGGAGCCATCACGATGGTATTATCTGATGCCGATGATGAGACTTCTCCGAAAATTCCTGTAGTGAACACCGAACGGTGTATCGGATGTGGCGCCTGTGAAAATCTGTGTCCTGCAAGACCATTCAGCGCAATTTATGTGGAAGGTCATGAAAACCACCGGACAATATAAAATCGAGCAAAGTATGAAAAATAATAATAACCTAAACCGCCGCGATTTTTTAAAGCGGCTTGGACTTGGTATGAGTGTTGCCGGATTATCGCTTGCCGGATGCGACTCCGCTTCAAAAAAGATATCCTCGCATAATTCTCCCCTGAAAGAAATTCCTACTGATAAAATGACTTATCGTATTAATCCGAAGACCAATGAGAAGGTTTCTATTCTTGGTTACGGTTGTATGCGTTGGCCAACTAAGCCGGGAGAAAAGGAAGGTGAGGATGTGCTTGATCAGGAAACCATAAACCGGCTTGTCGACACGGCTATTGCCCATGGCGTAAACTATTTCGACACATCTCCTGCATACTGCCGTGGACAATCGGAACATGCCACCGGCATAGCATTGTCACGGCATCCGCGTGATTCCTATTTCATAGCTACAAAACTGTCGAATTTCGCGCGACAAACCTGGGATCGTGACTCTTCCTTAGCAATTTACAGAAACTCATTGAAAGAGCTTCAGACCGATCACATTGACTACATGTTGCTCCATGCTATCGGTGGCGGCAGTGGAATGGAAGAGTTCAATGCCCGTTTCATCGACAACGGTATCCTTGACTTTCTTCTTGCCGAACGAGAGGCAGGGCGTATCAAAAATCTGGGCTTTTCATACCATGGTGACATAGCGGTTTTTGATTGGGCGCTCGCCAACCACGATAAATATAAGTGGGATTTCGTTCAGATCCAGCTCAATTATCTTGACTGGAAACATGCCCGGGAACTTAACCCAAGAAATACCGACGGGGAATATCTTTACGGGGAGCTGGAGAAGCGTGGCATTCCGGCAGTGATAATGGAACCGCTGCTCGGCGGAAGGCTTTCGAATGTTCCTGACCATATTGCCACCCGATTGAAGCAGAAGGAACCTGAAAACAGTGTGGCTTCGTGGGCGTTCAGATATGCAGGTACACATCCCGGAGTACTCACCGTTTTAAGCGGAATGACATATATGGAGCATCTCGAAGATAATCTCCGCACTTATAGTCCGCTTGTCCCGCTAAACGATGAAGAGATGCAGTTCCTTTATGACACTGCCGATCTGATGGTACAGTATCCCACGGTGGCATGTAACGACTGTAAATACTGTATGCCATGTCCTTACGGAATAGATATACCCTCAATACTGTTACATTATAATAAATGTGTCAATCAGGGTAATGTCGCTGAAAGCAGTCAGTCGGGAAATTATGCTGAAGCACGTAAGGCATTCCTTGTGGGTTATGACCGCTCTGTGCCAAAACTACGCCAGGCAAGTCATTGCATAGGATGCAATCAGTGTTCTCCGCATTGTCCTCAGTCAATCAATATTCCGAAGGAGTTACATCGCATTGACCGTTATGTCGAATCCTTGAAACAAAACACAATATAATGACGCCTGAAGATATTATTGACATTCTGCATCGTGAAAAATGTTCATGCGTGATTTATAATCACGGAAAGGTAGCGCTTTATCACCAAAGAGGCATTAGAGATTTATTCGGAATTCTTAAAGAGAATCCAGATCTGTTGAAAGGCGCATTTATCGCCGATAAGGTTGTTGGAAAAGGTGCGGCTGCTGTAATGTCTGTCGGTGGTGTACGTGCATTGTATGCTGATGTGATAAGCGAACCGGCACTGGAGCTTTTATATTCTGCCGGTGTGGAGGTCAGTTATACACATTTGGTCAGTAACATAATCAACCGCATGGGTACAGGGATATGTCCTGTGGAAACGTTGTGTGCCGATTGCACGACAGCCGGTGAGTGTATCCCATTGATTGAAAAATTCATATCATCACAAACTCTTTGAAAAATGATTAAAACAATACAATTCAAATCATTGTCGTTCAATAATATTGATACGTTTGCGACAGCGGCTTTATTTATTATAGGTAATTTACTTCTACCCCAGATGTTTCATTTCGTTCCGCAAGGTGGTGCGACGTGGTTACCCATATATTTCTTCACTCTGATCGGGGCATATGCTTACGGCTGGCGTGTAGGTATACTTACAGCTGTGCTTTCTCCGGTCATCAATTGCTTTCTGTTTGCAATGCCCCCGATGGCGGTGCTTCCTGCAATTCTCGTAAAATCAATTTTTCTTGCTTTCGCATCAGCATTTATCGCCTCCCGGTTCAATAAGGTTACCTTAGGGTTGCTCGTCGCCGTTGTAATGCTTTATCAGGTTTTCGGGACGATAGGTGAATGGATGCTTGTAGGTGATTTCCGACTTGCATGTCAGGATTTTCGCGTCGGAATACCCGGTATGATTTTGCAGATTATTGGCGGATACTGGATTTTGCGGCGGGAGTAATCAGTCGTTGGAGTGATAAAATTAAATTTAAAGAGGAGATAATGTTCCACTTTCATAAAGTTTGAACATTACCTCCTCTTTTGACTCAATTCTTGGCTGTCTGATTGAGACTTTCAATAATTCGGTTGCAGTCCTTCTGCAGTTCCGGTCGTAGAATACCGGCTTGCTTTGGATCGGTCATGTTGAGGTCGGCATACCTGTCCTCATTCATCACATATTCATCTACTGTACGCACGGGTTCAGGATTTTGGAACTTTGGAGAAGATGTTAGTTCTGAACTTCCGTTTGTGCCACTGTTGTCGGGTCCTTTTGTAACGCTGTCGATGGTGAGTCCCGACTCTCCACGGGCAAACGCTTCGGGATTGAATCGGTATAATGACCAGTAACCTGACTCAACAGCCCTTCGCTGTTCAACTATGGAATGTCCGAGACCGGGTTGTATGCCATGCATCAGACAGGGACAGTATGCGATTACAATTGCGGGACCGGGATAACGTTCTGCCTCTACAATCGCATCTATCGCCTGTTGATAATTGGCTCCAAGTGCAATTGAGGCTACATAAACATTTCCGTATGTCATCATCATTCGTCCAAGTTCTTTTTTAGATGTTCGTTTACCGTCGGGCGCATATTTGGCAACTGCACTGCGTGGAGTGGCTTTGGACATCTGACCTCCGGTATTGGAATAACATTCGGTATCCATTACGAGTATCTTTATTGGTTCACCGGAAGCAAGAACGTGGTCAAGTCCGGCGAAGCCTATATCATACGCCCAACCGTCTCCACCGATAGCCCATACTGTTTTCTTAGCGAACTGGTCCGAGGCGTTGTAAAGTGCAGCATAAGCGGGTGACTGATTTCTCATTTTTTCGAGTATCCCGGTCAGGATTTGTCCGGTCTGCTGTGATAATTCCGGATCATCCTTAGACGTGTACCATGCTTCAAGTGAATCCTTTATGTATTCCGGTGTTGAAGCATCATCTATAAGAGTCTTTACCTGACGGGCAACGCGGTTGCGTTGATGTTCTACGGCAAGAAGCATGCCGTAGCCATATTCTCCATTATCCTCGAAAAGAGAATTGCCCCATGCCGGACCTCGGTTGCCGTCCGTCGTGCAATAGGCGTTGGACGGGAAATTAGCCCCCCAGATAGAACTACAACCGGTAGCGTTCGCTATGATCAGGCGTTCACCAAATAGTTGTGTAAGAAGTTTGACATAAGGTGTTTCACCACATCCGGCACATGCTCCGGAGAATTCAAGCCCCGGTTTGTGCAGCTGAGTTCCTTTTACGGTAGGTCGTGGAACAATACCTGTTTTCTGTGATACTTTTGCCTGTGCCCATTCCGCCATCGGAACTTCCCGGTCGAGCACTTCGTTTATCGGTGTCATTGTCAGTGCATGACCGGGACATATAATCGAACAGGATGAGCATCCGAGACAATCCTCCGGGAAATTCTGAATGTGAAATTTGTAACCTTCCGGCATACCGTATGCTTCCTTCATTGCGAATCCTTCCGGAGCATTGTCACCCTCTTCCGGTGTAAGAATGAACGGACGGATAGCAGCGTGAGGACACACGAGCGAACATTCGGTACATTCCACGCATTTATCCACATCCCACACCGGCACATTTGTTGCGATACATCGGTGTTCATATGCTGTAGTGCCCATCGGCATTACGCCATCGGGAGCGAGCGCCGAAACCGGAATTGTATCTCCGATACCTTTTATACATGGAGTATGAATATCCTTGATGAATTTTTCCACCTCTTTGTTCGGGAAAGAGACAGGACGGTTGCGTACTTCCTCCTGATCCGACAACCAGCCATCAATAGTGGTATAATCAATCTTTTGAAGCGCTTCCGGAGTCATGTCTATCGCCTTGAAGTTTCGTTCGACTACCGAACCCATTTCGTGACGATAAGAGGCGGATATACTGTTCTTGAATTGTGTGATCGCGTCATCAAACGGAAGGATTTTACTTATAAGCAGCCAGACCGTATCCATAATGGTGTTGATTCTCGGTCCGAGACCACACTGCGAGGCTATGGTGTCAGCGTCTATATTATAGAAAGAGATATGTCTGTCAGCGATAGCTTTACGGAGAGCGAGTGGCAATTTCTTGGATAGTTGCGACGGCTTCCAGGGTGAATTAAGTACAAATACTCCACTATCACGTAATTTGCCGATCATATCGAATCGATTGACATAGGATGTTTTGTGACACCCTACATAATCGGCATCGCTGATTTCATAGGCTGATGTAACGGGTGATTTACCGATACGGAGTTCTGATATGGTATATCCGCCTGACTTCTTTGCCGAGTAATTGAAATATGCCTGAGCATAGGTCCCGGGAGTATTGCCAAGCACAGATGCCAGCATTTTTGTTCCTCCGACAGTTCCATCGTTGCCGATACCATAAAAAATTGTCTGGAAAGTGGATTGGGCAACCTTAGTCTCAATTATTTCCGTGACATCAAGAGACAGGTGAGTAAGGTCATCGTTTATTCCGACAGTAAAAGGATTTTGAGGTTCAGGTTTCGACATCTCATCGTAGACAGCTTTTACCATCGACGGATTGAATGCTTTGCTTGACAAACCGTATCTGCCCCCTATCACGCGAATGTCACGACGGTTAGAATTGTATAGAGCCGTCATTACATCCTGGCATAACGGTTCATGCTGCGCACCTGGCTCTTTAGTACGATCAAGAACTGCAATAGTTTTGACAGTCTCAGGGAGAGCGGCGATAAATTCTTTAGTAGGAAAAGGACGGTAGAGACGTACTGTTATCACACCTACCTTATACCCTTTCCCGGAGTTAAGATAGGAGGCGGTTTCACTTGCCACTTCAGCAGCTGAACCAATTACCACGATGACTCTGTCAGCATCAGGAGCTCCGGTATACTCCATCAGATGGTATTGTCTGCCTGTAACTGTAGCTATCTTATCCATTGCTTTCTGAACAATCTCGGGAAAGGCATCGTAATATTTGTTCGCAGCCTCACGATTCTGAAAATATACGTCGGGATTCTGAGCTGATCCACGTAAATCAGGGTGCTCGGGATTCATTGCATGCTGACGGAATTCAGTTACTTTATCCCAGTCGACAAGAGGGCGGAGTGATTCATAGTCAATTATGTCTATTGTATCGAGCTCGGATGAAGTACGCCATCCATCGAAGAAATGAAGAACCGGCAATGAGCCTTCGATTGCTGCCAGATGTGCGACTGCTCCCAGATCCATAGTTTCCTGAACAGATGCTGAAGAAAGCATAGCGAAACCTGTAGCGCGGCACGCCATTACATCCTGATGATCACCGAAAATCGAAAGGGCATGAGTGGCTAGCGACCGACATCCGACATGGAATACCACAGGGAGCAGTTCGCCTGCTATCTTGTACATATTTGGAATCATCAGCATCAACCCTTGCGATGCTGTGAAAGTAGTGGCGAGTGCTCCGGCAGCCGCAGCACCGTGAACGGCTCCGGCAGCCCCTAATTCACTTTCCATTTCTCGAACTTCGAGTGGTTGACCCATAAGATTAAGACGACCTTCAAGACCCCACTTCAGTGCGGTGTCGCCCATGGAGGCAATAGGGGTAATGGGATACACGGTGGCTATATCACTCAGGGCAAAGGCAACATGTGCTGCCGCCGTACAGCCGTCAATTATTTGTTTTTTCATCTGGAGTGGAGTAAATGTATGAATATAATTTCCTAACATACCTCACATCAGGAAAGTTCTTATAAAAGACAACGTGACTTACAATTTGTTGTAAATCACGCTATCTTTTGGAATTTTAAGTTTTACGGAACTCTGTCTTACTTCTTGCTCTTTTTAGGAATTTGGAATCTGATGGGTATTCGGAATGCCACGTTAACGGGTTTACCTCCCATTTTTCCGGGATTAAATTTGGGCATAAGTTTTACGACCCTTATCGCTTCGGCATCAATTTCGGGAGAAACTCCTTTCTCAACACCTACATTAGAAACGCTTCCGTCTTTATTTACAATAAAACTTACTAAAACAGTTCCCTGCGTATTATTTTTTACCGCTTCGGCAGGGTAAGACAATTTTTGGGCAAGGAACCTGTACATTTCCGGTTCGCCACCAACAAACGAAGGCGGAACATCATATGTTTCATAAACAGAATCATTTGTTTCCACGGCAGGAGAATTTTCAGTAACTTTGCTTACTGAAGTAGCTGGCGGTACCGAGGTACGTGTAGTTGCGAAGACCGGAGATTGTACTGCCAGAATAGCCAGCGTAAATGCCGGTACAAGAGCCAGAGAACGCATCCATGCGCCTCGGGCAGAGGATTTTGTTTTTTGCATCATAGTGATACGTTTTTTAAGTGAACTGTGATTCAGGCTGTTGGTCAATGAGTGGAATCTGTAGCCGACAGCCTTTTTTATTAACATCATTTGATAGTCATATGGATTTATCCCTGAGGCTAAAACATCCTTATCTGCTTCGTATTCGTGAATGTCGCGAAGGGTTGCACAAGCTGACCACGCCGCAGGATTATACCAGTCGAAAGCGAGAATTAGTTGAGCTAGTACAGTCTCTACCCAATGCGAGCGAATCATGTGTGCATGCTCATGTATGCAGATCATGTGTATCTCTTCTTCAGTACAATCAGTAGGAGGAATGAAAATCCAATTTCCTAAACAACATGAGGAGAAGGAATGATAGCGATGCTGCCAGACCTCAAAACCTCCTGCTACGTATATTTGCTTGGAAGTGAGTCGTAACCATACCATGAATCCAAGTCCGCACAAATGATATAATAGCATTAATATTACTCCGGTAATATATATCCATGAGAATATCGTAAAAATTTGAGTCCAGTCAAATGAGCTGACAATATTATTATCATTATTATCAATTGTTGGATGTATATCGACTATCTCATTTCCTGACTGCAATATTGTTTCAATATGTGTCGTTTCGGCATATGGAAAAACAAATGGTAATGTTGCGATTGTAAATGATAAAGTCATAACAATCAACATCAACCGACGTCGGAATGTCATACCTGAATTGGAAACAGTCCATTTATATACTAACCAGCTTAGAGACAACGAAATACTGAAAGCGAGTGAAAAAAGGAAGAGGGTTGAAATCATTTTTGTGATGCTGATTTAACGAGATTTATAAGTTCCTCTATTTCAGAATCTGTGAATTTTTCATCTTTCACAAGTGCCGAAACAAGATTACGTGCCGATGATGAAAAGTAGCGGTTCATAATGTTTTTCAGTTCTGAGGCGGAATACTCTTCTTCGGTGATCAGTGGAAAATAGAGATAGGAAACACCGGTTTTACGATGACCTACAAATTTTTTTTGTTCGAGAATCCTGACGAAAGTAGAAACGGTGTTGAAGTGTGGACGTGGTTCGGGAAACATTTCCACAATATCGCGGACGTACAATTGACCGTGCGACCAGAAGAGTCGCATTATTTCTTCTTCTTTATCTGTAAGTCGGTTCATAGGACGGAAAAATTGATGTTGCAAATATAACTAACAAATTTAGTTTATAAACTAAAAGACTTAGTTATTAAAGTTATTTAACAATCGATTCTTGCTCACTAATTTCTTAGTTTTTATTTTTGCACTAAATAATTAGTGATATGGAATATTCTAATATAAAGCTTACAGAGAAAGAGGAGGAGATAATGCTTCGGATATGGGAGTATGGTCCATGCAGCGTAAAGACTATCATCGATCACTTGCCGGATCCTAAACCTCATTTCAATACCGTATCCACATTTGTGCGGATCCTTGAGCAGAAAGGGTGTATCGAACGCAAGGAAAGCAAAGGTCGTGGATTCCTGTATAATGCCTTGATACCAAAGAAAAGTTACTGTAAGAATATCGTCCACAAGATTGCTAAGGATTATTTTGGATCAAGCTTCTCAATGGTTTCGGCACTTGTATCGGATAATGAAATTACCCCCGAGCAGTTACGGGAACTGCTTGATATGATCGAAAAATGATTATCATGGGAACTATTTTAGCTTATTCATTCACCGTTTCGCTGATTCTGATGTTTGCTTTCAGCGCATATCGGTTTAGCCATAACGGATCGGCGCAAATTAGACGTACCGTATTACTTGGCATCTATGCATTGTCTTTGGTTATCATTCCGGCGTTGATGATTATTGATTTTAATAAAGTTTCTGTGAGTGCGGTTTCACATGAGACGGTAATGCCGGATGATTTGAGTTTCGTTGCTGATATACCATCGGAGGTCTCGACTTTTAATTTCGGCATTTTTCTTTGGTTGTATTTAGCCGGAATGCTTTTTTGCCTGCTGATGACCGTCATACAGCTTAGGGGAGTTTTTAAAATATTGCGGAGTTCGAAGAGACAGAAGATAGACTGTCTTACAGTTTATGTTCACAACTACCGTGACATAGCTCCTTTCAGCATCGGGAAGATTGTAGTTGCCAACGACTCCGATATTTCAAATACAATGATCTTTGTTCATGAAAAGGCACACATCGACCATTTGCACATTATAGATCTTTGCATCGCACAACTGACATGTATAATGTGTTGGTACTGTCCATGTGCATGGCAAATGCGTTCAGAACTAAAACTTGTACATGAGTTTCAGGCAGACGAGTCGGTCTTGGATAATGGAACTGACTCACGTACCTATTGCTTGCTTCTCGTTGAACGGGCTGCCAAGATGAGAATTATTTCCGTAGCTAATGGTTTGAGTTATAATAATCTAAGGCAAAGGATTAATATGATTCAAACAACCAGGCGCAACAATAGCAGGATTTGCTTTCTTTTTACTTTGATCGCAGTAGTTGTAGGTGGTCTTTTACTCACAGTCCCGGTCATCGGTAGTACTTTAGGACAGATATCTCAAATTTCTTTGAACGATAGCAGATCCGTAAGTAATGCAACGGAAAATAAATTCGTTTTGTATGGAGTTGATGTTGAATTTGACCACGATGAGGGTGTAACGGTTCTTCCAAAAACCGGTGCTGTCATATGCTCGGATAAGAAAATCATTGATTGGCTTATCCCAAGGATGAGTACGTACGTTATTGACGGCAAAACAGTATCAGGCAAGGAATTATCGAAGCTACCTGCATCCGATATATGGAAGGTCATTATCAGTGGAAACACCATAATGGTATTTTCCACGAAACAACCGGAGGCGAGATTTTTTGATGCTGTTCAGCAGGCAATGGTCGAAGAGGGTAATGTTCAATAATGGTACTACCATGAAAAAGATAATTTCAACAGGAGCAATCCTGATAATGACTGCTTGCGTAAGTCAACCTTTTCAGGCGGTTGTCGATATGCCTTACACCGATGCGAATACAACCCGTCCCTCTGTTGAACTTACTCAGGTTGAGCGTACCGACTCTACGACCGAACTGACCTTTATGGCAAGTTATGATTATCACTATGCGACATTTCAATTTGGTGATAAAATAAATCTTGTTGCCGGAGACACGCGTTTACCTGTGAAAAGTATTGAGAGTTTAGGCAATACTTTAATTAAAAATGATGACTATGTGGTTATGCCACAAGGCATCCCGGTTCAATTTAAATTGGTATTCGCTGCGTTGCCTAAGGATGTTGAAACTGTAGATTTTGTACAGGAGAAAGACGGCGCAGTGATAAACTCAATATGGGGTATAGACCTTACATCCAGGCGTTCCCCAGAAAGCTTGCCCGCTGATATTCCGGAAAACCTTCTCACCCCAGCGCCATTCACGGGCACTTTACCTCATATTGTGGAAACAGATGGTATTGCAAAAATTACCGTACACATGGTGGCATGGCGTTCATGGATGGATCATAGGTTGGATTTATACATAAATACTCTTGACGCTACTCAGGAAAAAATCAAGGCGAAGTTTGATGACGGGGGAGTGGTGACCGTTGAAGTTCCTCTTAAAGGAACTGCTCTAATTTCGGCACATACACCATATAACGTTAGTGCCGGAGTCTATGTTGATCCCGGTGAGGATATTAATCTTTATGTGTTGCCTACCAATAGTTCGGACGCCCAGCGTTTCATTCGTCCCCAAGGTGTAAGTGACGGGAAGTATCGCCACTTCGAGGCAATAAGTGATGAACTTTCCAAAGTATTCGAGTTTGATGACTATATGGATACGCTTTTGATCAATAAGACAAATCCTGATGAGTACTTTGCAGCAATGATGAAGATTCATAGTAATGGTCTGGACACAATAAAGGCTCACAATTTAGACTATGAAATGGAAAGGTTTGCCCGCTCATATGTGGATCGTCGTATGATGTATCAGGCAGTTAATCCAGGCGCTTATATTCCACGGGATTGGAATACGCGTGATTCATCTGAGCCTGACAGTGTATTACGTTTCTCTTCCGATCAAGTCCGGCAGCTACGCACAAGTATTGACTTTGACAATCCATTGTTGGAATTAAAAAGTATCAGTGACGTCAGATTACGAAGCCGTTTTCTCAAGGCTAAGGAACTGATTCTTGCAGAATAGTCTAATCTCATCATCCGGGTTATGTAAAATATGGACTGCATCCCAAAAGTTGATTAAAAATTGGGGGGATGCAGTCCATAAACATAATTGAGCTTGTCCTCATGTCTCTTTTTAGATCACTCGGTCAGAAGCTTTAGTCTGGCAGGTTTAAGTCCGGGTGAAGTCACGGTTAGTTCAATGGTCCCCGGTGTTTCTCCGGACCTTATCACAGTGGTTAGCTGACCGTGGAATGCGTGCATACTGTCGCCCTGAAATGATTCAAGTGATGATGGATCGCCGTTTGCGGCAGCTTCATAACTTCCTGCTCCTTTCACGGCAAATGTCAGTCTGTTGGATGCATCCGGACATAGATTGCCGTCTTTATCTACGACTTTTACGTTGACAAACGCCATGTCTTTACCGTCAGCCTTATAGATAGATCTGTCAGCCGTCAGTTCTATGTGATGTGGCTTGCCTGCTGTTTTGACCTCAACAGTATCCACCGCTTCTCCCTGTTCATTGAATCCGACAACGGTCAGCGTACCCGGCTCGTATTTCGTATCCATCCACATAAGCCTGTAACGTTTCTGACGTTCGAAATTCTTTTGGGCGGCTTCAGTGTAGGAACTGTCTATTTTAACGCTGAGATCCTTCTTAATGCGTCCCTGACTTTTTCCATTTATAAATAATTCGGCTTCGGGGAGGTTTGTGTAGACAAATACCGGTGTAATCTCACCCTCGCGTCCCGGCCAGGTCCAGTGTGGCAAAACATGGAGCGTATGAGCATCTTTGTTCCAATGACTGCGATAAAGATAATAACGATCTTTAGGTATTCCTGCCAGATCCACTATGCCGAAGAGTGAACTGTGACTCGGCCAATTGGTGTAATATGGTGTAGGTTCACCCAGATAGTCGAAACCGGTCCAGACAAATTCACCGATGCAATAAGGCAGATCTTCATGCTGAATGAAATCATCTTCCGGAAGATTAGACCAACCGCAATGTTCAACATCGTAGCTCGATGACTGATGATCATCATAAGTCGCCATCGCCTTACGCTCAACCGGGAATTTATATACACCTCGGGAACTTACAGTCGATGCGGTTTCCGATCCAAGCACGATTTGCTGGGGGAGCTTGCGATAAGCTTCCTGATATTTGAATGGACGGTAATTGAACCCTGCAACATCCATAATAGCGGCGAAGTTATTGTTAAGCACGGCATCCGGACCATCCATTCCTTGAGTAACAGGTCGGGTGGGATCAAGTTTATGGCATATATTCTGGAGATAATATGCGGTCTTCACATCCCCCTCATGCCACTGTTCCGAGACTTCGTTTCCGATGCACCACATCACCACTGAAGGGTTGTTGCGATAATGCCGTATCAGGTTTGTAAGGTCCTTTTCTGCCCATTCGTCAAACAGAAGATTGTAGCCGTTTTTGACTTTTGGTTTACGCCATTCGTCAAAACTTTCCGCCATGATCATCATTCCCATCTCATCACATGCCCTTACCAGTTCCGGAGCCGGCATATTATGTGATGTGCGTATGGCATTGCACCCCATATCCTTGAGAATCCTTATCTGTCGGCGTATTGCTGCATCATTTACCGCCGCACCGAGTGGACCGAGATCGTGATGATTGCACACTCCCTTGAACACCGTGCGTTCGCCGTTGAGATAAAAGCCGTCATCTGGGCGTATCTCTATCGAACGTATACCGAATGGTGTGTCTGTCGCATCTTTCACTTCGCCATTTTTTATAAGATCCGTCTTGACAGAATAGAGCGACGGAGTATCCGGTGACCATAAATGCGGTTCCTTTACCACAAAACTTTGGTTTACAATGTTATCGTGGTATCGCATGTCTTTCAAAATCGAAGTTTCTGACATGATTTCATGCCCTTCCGGATCATAAATCGTTGAGCGGAGTGAATATGCCGATTCATCTGCGCCTTCGGGTAACGCTACTTCTGTTGCTACCTCAACTGTAGCCCACTCACGATTTACTTCCGGAGTAGTCACAGATGTACCCCACACCGGAATGTGAGCCTCATCGGTTACGAGCATATATACATTTCGATACAGTCCGGCACCGGGATACCAACGCGACGACTCGGGCAGATTCTCAAGCCTGACTGCGATCAGGTTTTTCTCTCCGGGCGTTACGAGATCCGTTACATCAAAGTGAAATGAATTGTATCCGTAAGGCCAGTATCCTGCCTCTTTACCATTTACGTAAACTCTGGCGTGCGACATAGCGCCGTCAAACATCAGCGTTACCCTTTCGCCACTTTTCAGCTCAGGCACTTCGATCATGTTTCTATACCAACCGGTACCCACGAAAGGCAAGCCGCCGGTACGTCCGGCATGTTCCATTGCTTCTTTCTGTCCGTCCTGCGCTATCGCAACGGTCTGCATATCATTTTGCCAACTGAACGGACCATATATCGCCCAGTCATGAGGTACTGTTACCGCTTCCCACTTACTGTCGTCGGTTGTCGGCATGGAGAACTCACTGCTGTCCTCGCGGGTAAAACGCCACCCTTTATCAAGGAGCATCTGATTACGGGCAGCCGTTGGCTGTGCGCCAGCCAGAATCATCAGGACCATTGAGGTATATAGATATTTTTTCATGGTTGGAGTCTAAAATTTAATATTATTATTTTAGTATTCTAATTGACATGTTATTTTACATCCATTATTCTTATCTGTGAGATTCATTTGAACACTTTTCACTGGTTGAGATTTGGAGGAGGCAGAAGCAGTGCTCTTTTCCCGGTCGATATCGAAGACTGATTCAAAGATGAATTCTACATCACCTCCCATAGTGTATTCATAATCATAAGTTGCGGAATCCTCCGTCATGGAATGATGCAGTGATAAATCCATTGTCCATATATCATTGTCGTTGCGATTTATATTAAAATGTCCTTCTCCGACTATAGTAGGCAGGAAAGTCATATTCTGATATTTCATCACTTTCACATTTCTGGAATTCTCTTGATCTCTTATAAATCTTATTTCTCTTCCGATCTCAAAAAAATCATTTACGTTTGTACCATCTATTTCACGGATTGAAAACGAAAGATAGAAATCTTCAATGATAAAATGAAGGGTTACAGTGACTTGTGCTTTTACATCCTTAATGGTAAGGTATGACTCTCCTGTTTTAGCCGGCTGTATATAAAGTATATGATTAGGCGATTCAATATCAATTCCTAATCTGCCAAGCACTTCAGGATCACTTGCAGTAAGTTCAAATTCTCCACCTCCTCCGCTAAACGGTATTGCTGCACCTTTCCCTAACATTACGCTATACTCACTTTTTTCAAAAGTGATTGGAGCAATTTCCTTTGGATGGTTATCATCATTACATGCTGTTATGAAAAAGCATATCATGAGAATTATTCCATTGAATAGTTTGTTCATATACTCAGGAAATGTTATTTCAAATGACCAATTTAAGTTTTATTTATATGCAAAAATAATAAATTTTTGTGAGATAGGCGCTAAAAGACCAATGTTTCCCGGTGATAGACGCCATTATCTATTAATCTCGTATCAGCAGTATCTAATCCGATTTCCAAATATGGAGGAGTTTCTTTGGATATTATTATCACACTATCTTTCATACCGATATATTTAAACCTAATGGAATCAGCTAAGTTTGCCGTGAGGGTGAAGCTACCGGTTGAATCTGATACTATGTTTGTTCCTTGTGTCAGATTATATATTATTGTTCCAATCAAGCGTTCTCCGGCAACTCTATCATAAGTGTACCCCTGTACGGTTCTTTCTTGAGTAGTATGGATTCTGCAACTCATACAAAACAAGGCTAACAGTATTATATATTTTCTCATATGCTTGCAGTTACTTTGTTGTAATGATTCCCGTAAGCCCATGACTCATCAAGCTATCGGTTTTGGAATTTTTAAACGCAAAGATAATGTATTTTCTGATTAATTTGTAACTTTGTGGTTGATATATAAATCATTTTTTATGAATACCACATTTCTAATCATAGGATGCTGTAATTTAGCAATATTCTGCGGAAGCATTAAAAAGAATGGCTGGAGGCGTAACCTTATTGCTTACCTTAATCTCATACTGGGATTATTTTTAATAATTTCAAGTTTTACCATTTTTAAACCGGCTGAATAACTACTCGTCTTCCTATATAGGATGAGATTATGGTGCTTCCAATCTAAAAAAATTCCTCCATCGCAGAAGTAATTGAAATTATTTATTCCTTTGGATTTTTACAAAATATTGATTATTTGTACATTCGAAAATAATCAATCTACTATGGCATATCTTGTAAGAAACATAGATGCCTATCTTCTGGAATGGAAGGAATCTCCACTCCGAAAACCTCTTATTGTACGTGGTGCCAGACAAGTTGACAAGTCATGGGCTATACGTCACCTTGGAGAAACGTTCGGTCATTACCTTGAAATCAACCTTGAGGAAGAAAAGGATCTGTGTAACCTAAGGATATAGCGTCCGATTTTGCCATGCGGATAATTGGTATATACTGCAAGTATTTATTTTAACAACTTGTACATTTATAAAATAGCAGCAAGGGTGTTTTAGAAGGTATGAAGCCGTGCGAATGTCCGACAAAAACATCTAGGCTATTGAATACCGACTTTGCCATTATCGGATTTAATCACACAGAAAAGTATGCTAATACGCTGATATGTCCGATTTTTGATGTATCTTTGCATTTGAAATCAAACGCT
>CAZKSF010000024.1:0-36343 GCA_964555405.1 uncultured Bacteroides sp. | reverse complement strand
GGACATGCCTTCGGCATGTTGAATTAAGCACCTGTTTTTCAGCTACATCGCGAAGCGATGACCCTACATTTCATCACGAGACCATATCTCATTGCGAAGAGGTATCCCTACATGAAGAGACTGTCGTGGCTGTCTCTTTTTTGCTCGCGAATAGGACGGATAGGTCGCCCGAACGCCTTGCCACCAATAAAGTATGTGCACACAACAATATCATCAGGCAGGTATTCCAAATCGTCAGCAATATTGGTATTACTTCCCAAAGACAAGCAATATGCAGCCCCTAACGGGTAGCGTCCACCCCCAGTATTTCCGATATCTTCAATACCTCTGGGTGAAGTAGAACTCCAAGCATACACGATAAAAGCGTTGAAGTTCCAGCCAAACTGATTACGGAATCTGTTACCGGTGGTCGGTAGCCAGATTATGTCCTCATCTTTAGTCGACGGGTTCTTTGTGTAATGTTCACCATCGTGATACGGAGTATCGGGATTAGTTGGCTTATATTTCGAATCTATTAAAACGCGCGACCAAGATGCAGATGGATAACCATTTAAATAATTTATAGTTTTATTATCCGAGTTACCGTTTCTGTAGGATGGCTTTCCAGTCCATAGTTCATCCTTGTGAGGGTTATCAGACTTTCCAATGAAGCGTAAAGCATATGATGACGGAATAGTATAGCCCGGCGGACAAGGATCATATACTGTCTTGACAGTATGAGTATATTTGTTTATTTCATCGTCGTTATCAAAATCCGCGCTTTCAGTCCACGTATTATTCCAGTAATTAATTTTCGAGTTCGGATTCCAATCCGAATCATTACCATTATTATATTCATAGAAAATATGTGGATTACGGATACCGTCACTCAAACTGCCTTGACCAACTTTACCTTGACTTTTCTTAGGACCGAAGCAATTTTTTACCGGTTTGTTATTACCGTTATCAACACTTTCTCGATTTAGATAACCGATAGACGGATCTTTTCGTCCCCACTGGTAGTAGGTATTGTTACCATATTTATATTCAATCAGGCAACCGTCCTGCACTATGGGTATGGTGATGGTATTCGTCCGTGCTTTACCATCAACATACTGCGTAAAGGTCATGGTCTCTTTACGTTTCAGATAATCAACGTTCTTTGGATCGCACCAACCGAGATTATAGGCAGAGATTTCATAATTTCTGGACGCATCGCAGTCGCGGTTATCAATCAGAACATCGCCGCGCTGGCGCCACTCGGCTGTAGTCTTCTCATAAGTAAAGCGACTTTTGCTGAACACTTCGGGAATACCTGTTGTTGGATCAAGCCAGTGTTCAGTAAGCCATATGTGCCAGCTCCACACAATATCATTACCCTGATAAAGTGCTATTACGCCATTACCCTGTTGAATATTCCAACCGTCAATATAGAAACGCAGTCCTTTCTTGCCATCAGCCATATCGACAATGGTGAAATCTTTAAAAACACCGGAAACGTCAGCCCAGACCAAATCAGCGCTGAGATTCGTTGAATATGCGGCTGTTATCCAAGGATCGGAAATCGCCTTTCCATTATGGTCACAGAAATTTTTTAAATTGTAAGTCAGATCATCCCCCGGATAAATATAAGCGTCCTCATTCTTTTCCCCATTAGTTATAGCATTACCATATACGAGAGGAATTACATAATAACCGGTTCGGTCAACTATATAAGAGTTGGCGGTACTACGCTGGATGTTGCCACCGCATGTCGACAAATCCCACGGCGTTTCTTTTGTGTTTCCCGGGTAGGATTCATAATTTTGCATGTCGATGTCACCTTGCCAGTCAGTGACGGCATGGTGTTCGTAAAATTCGATAGGAACGAGTTCACCGGAAGTATCACTTGATCCATTCCCTGTAAATGCAAGTGTCGAAGTTCCTGGTAAAAGTGTAACATTTTCGGATGCCTTATCTTTCGGAATCCATGTGTTGGCTTCTACAATTACTTTTTTCTCTATTTCAGTATACTGCACATCTGTTTCTCTAACCCGATACTGTTTGGTATCGCCGTGAGTCGCGGTCCATTTGAGAGGTTCAATAACAGATGGCTTATTGGTGCGGTAGCGGAAACTACGGACACCCATATAGGCATTATCGCCATATGTCTCGAATTCACTGGCAAGAGGTGAGTACACGTAGATCTGGTTGCCTTTCAGGATGGTGGCGTCGGTGAGGGCGCCGTGGGCATCGGTTTCGGTGTCGTGGTTGCCGTATGCCTCGAACACATATGTCCAGTTGTCTGACGTGGTTGAGATGGTGTATACGTATTCGTGTCCGGCTTTCCATTCGTCGACTCCGTTGAGCTTGATGCGTCCCCGGCGAGTCTTTTCAACAACTTCCTTCACCGTTCCGTCCTCATTGAGGATATCGGTTTTCATGGTCACGATAATCTCGGCTTCATCCGAAATAGTCTGAGGAATCATCATGAATGTTTTCTCAGGCATTTTATCGGAGATGTCATTCTCATCGTTCATTATTAGGTCGTTGTCACTTTCAGGATCGACATCCCAACGGTCCGAGAATTTGTAGCCGAAATTCTGTGAGAAAGTGACAGGGGCATCCTGACCGGTCCAGTTACACTCATAGAAACCATCCTCGCGGTCAGCCGCAGGGGTAAAGGTGCATGAGCCTGTTGAATAGATGTTGGTCAGCTTGATATTGATTATCTCGCCTCCCATCACGTTGCGGACTGCAAACTTTACGGCGGCTAACGGATGATGGAACAGCAGGGGTGCGCGCCCGTCGATGCTTCCGTCGCGGTTGCAGGTTTTGGATGCAAGCAGAAAGTCCACCTGCTCTTCACCGTCTTTGTCATCTTCCGATTGCCGGGCGGTGTAGCTGAAGCTCATGGTGCCCTTGCTCTCGCCATCTATTTCGGTTGTGCCGATCGTGAGAGCGGTAAGTTTGTCTTTCTCCGATTCCGGTGAAATGGCATAGAAAGTCAGCTTGTCAGTTCCGGGCCAGTAGTGCTTGAGAGGTGTATACCAGATCTTATTGTTTTCGGAGTAGGGTTTCGTAGCTTCCCACCCAAGATAATTGTTCTTATCCGGATCGTTTGCCAAAACGGTGAAATTATCGTGCACCGCTATAAGGTCAGACACGCTTCCCACCTGCACGCCGCGGCTGTCGGCAGCAAGTGGTTCGCCGGGCTGATAGCCTATACGGTTAGTCTCGTACATATGAAGATACAGCGGAGCATCATCATCCTCGCCGGAAAGCACGAGCGGATCGTATTCAGGCATATCTGTCGCACGGCTTCCCGGAGGCAACGCGCCTGCGGCGGTCGAAGCCGAAAAGCTTATGACATCCGGATTGACATTCGGTCTGTCAGGGGCGAAATAATCGTCCTGACAAGCCGTCAGTAAAACCGCCGGAAGCCATAATAGGTATTTATATGTTTTCTGAAATGATGTCATTGAATGTTCTGCTATGTGTTTACTCCGAAAGAGCAAAATCGGTATATGTTAAAATATTGGTTTATTCTCCGAGAGGCACATGTACCTTACCGCCGAACTTCCAGGGAAGAACTTCGAGAATGTACTCAATTTCGTAGTCAGGACCGTCAATATCCACATCGGGGCGACCGATATTCTTGAACGCCACGCTCAGACGATAGATATTGTTGCGGACTATACCGTACTTCATCGGATAGTTCTCATCCGTGTCAAGTATGTTATGCTTCAGCCATACATTGTAAAAGCACTTGCCACCGGTATATTTCACCGGATCAACGAAAATCTTTGCATCCTTATTCAGCTCCATATATTCACGGCAAGCCTCTTCCGTAGCGAAATACAGATGTTTGGGAACCGCCGGGTCAGTAAATTCGCGGCAGAGCCAGAAATCATCGCCATCCTTATATTCCTGAGCATTTTCCTCGCTTATGTCTGACGTCGCAAATATTTCCGACGGATGATACTGAGCTCGGAACAGCAATCCGGTAAGAAAATCGGCTGGATTGATTGTCGTACCGGTTTCGGTCTGGTGCTCTCGCTGTATCTCGCGGGGATGAGTGTTTTCGTTGGCATACGTAATGGTGATGGCGCGTGCGTTTATGCCGTTGTCGGTAACCGTAAAAGGAGCGCCGAAGTTTTCCATCCTGTACTTGGCGGTAAACTCATTCGATTCAAAGTTGTCGGGAGTTAATCCTGACAGTATCGAAGCCCGGCTCTTACCGAACCATATGTTGAAATCACTCATATTGTTCACCTTGTAAGTGAACGAAGGACAGAACACGTACCGGTCAGGAATCCCGTTAGATCGGGTCTCGTCGGCGGCAATCAAGTGAGCGGAAGCCACATCGCTGTCTTCCGAAAGGTGCTTTACAAGATAAGAGTTCTGCTGCATCAGATTGACAGGAACTATATTGAGAAGCGTCACAGTATGACCCAAGTCAGTTTCAGTTCCGTCATCATCCCTTTTCTTTACTCTATAGGTTACGGACTTGTCATCATTGTATGTTACTCCATCGGAGAACTGTAAATCGATGCGTGCCGCCACACGTTCGAGTGTTGTCTCGCACGAATAGACTATACCTTCTATGTCAGTATTAGAGAAAAATACGCGTCCGTCGTTTCGGTAAGAGTCCGTCCGTCTGGCGCCGTTGAAAGCCGATGACATAACGAAGCGATCGGCATCCGTTGCTTTATCGCCTGTCCATGCTGAAGAGAAGTCGTCTTCCGACATCCAGCATAAATCACGTAACGTTTCGATATTTTTCTGCGTAAGATCACCAGCGTTAGCTACTACAACCGTACGCAGGATTTTGTTAGTCGGTTTTCCCAGATTTATCAGTTCATCTTTCGTTAAAGGAACTTTGATTTGCAGTAAGTTTAATTTTGTATCCGAAGACAGGTAATATGACCATACTATGGGATTGTCAGCATTGTCAAGCCCGTCGCCAAGATCATTATATATGAAGATTGATAGATTGTATATGTTGTTTTCGTTGTTTCGTCCGTTCTCGCGACCATCGCCATCCTCGCTGTCGGCTGTGGCGCGTGAACCCGCCTGATTGCCGGCAGTGTGAACGGTCAGCTGCAGATAACCGGCAATATCCGGTCCCGACGGTACATCGGGTCCGGCCGGGTTATCGCTGCTGCACGATTGCGTGGCAAGCAGTGGTAAGACGAGCATGAGATATAATATGTTGCGCAAGAATGACATTATCTAATGTTGTTTTATGAGAAGTTACTGGAGTTTGACGTTGTCGATGCGTTTACTCCAGGAGAGGATATCGATTGTCACCGAACAATACTCCCATGTATCACCCTTGAGAATGAAGTCGAGATGATAGTCATGCTCACGGTCAAGATATTCCTGGTGGGAATAGTTGTAATAGTCGTAAGCATCCCTTCCTTCGGCAAGAATGTAGGGGAGAGTGAAAGTACCCACTTCGACACCGGTTTCCTTGTTGCGTATCTTCAGTACGGCACATTTTTTTGGGTCATTGTCGTAGGCTATACGGTTGTACATCACATTGAAGTGCGCTGTACGCTCGACACTCGGATCATCTTCGTCGCCATCGGCACGAGCTGACATTTTGGCGCCGCCATTGATTGCCGGAGCAAGGTCTCCCGATTCATATTCAAGACCGTTGTTGCTGAACTTTGTTGTCCATGACGCGAAGGGAGTGTACACTAACGGATGATTAGGTACTATGCTGTTGTCGTGAGCCAACAGCGAATTGTCGTCTTCGATGGTCACTTCGTAACGCGAATGCTGCATATCTGCCTTGTTATTTCTCTGACGCAGAGTTATGTTCAGCTGCTTGGTGTCGCGGATCAATGACACTGTGGCATAAGTGGCACGTTCATTGACAATGGTCACGTACTGGTCTTCAAGCGGATATACGGAGTAGGGAGCCGTAGTACGGTGCATGTCCGGTACTTCAAGACCGTCAATCGGATCGTATGACATCACCTTAAGGGTGTGCCAGAGTGTATCGAGAGGCAGCTTCTGATGATCGACAGTGTGTCTGCCGCTCTCAGGGTGAGGCTGCTCGGAATGTTCGAGTGTAATGTTAAAGTCCCGGACATCGGTATGACCGGAGGAACGGATATATTTTGCGCGAGAGGTGTTCTGTGCCGATTCCCAGTCTTTCTGCAAACCGATAGCCTGCAGACGGTAGCGTCCGGGAGCCAGTTCGCTCGGATCAAAGTACATTGTGTAGCCGTACTTTTCAAGAGGGGTGTTTGAAGCGACATTCGAAACAGAACGTTCGGCAACTTTGCGTCCGTCCTCATCATAGATGTACAGAGTGATGTGTCCGACGTGATCTTTGAACATATCGGATCTCATCGTATTGTAGTCATAGACAAAGCGTACAAACAGACCGTCAGGACAGTTCTCGCTGTCATCATATATAACATCGCATGATGATGCGAAAAGAGTCAGAGTCAGCAGTACGGCACATGTCAAATTATGAAGAAAACGGTTCATGTCTGATTGATTTGTGTATATTGATTGATTGGGGCATAGTTACTTGCCGCCGATCAAAATGAGAGGAGACAGTTAAAGAGAAATAAGGACCGGACGTCGCCGGAGCCTCGTCCGGTCCTTTATGTTGCAAGAGGATGTTATGATACACTCCCTGACTTAGAATTCAACGTCCTGAGTGCGCTTAGCCCATGAAAGAATATTTATCTTGCATGCGATAGATTTCTCAGGTTCGTTCTTGTCATCCGGAGTTCCATCAAGAGTCAAGTCTTTGACAGTTGGCTCACCGAATTTACTTATGTCAGTAACATTAAGTTCATACCAGTTGTTGCGGAGAACGCCATAACGACCAAGATAATTATGTGAAGCATCCGGCTCATCACCGTATGAATCTTTTGTGTTAGTAGTGGTGATAAGATCACCAGTTGCTTCATTTTTGGGTTCATTCCATGGAGTGAGGTCATCACCAAAGTGCTTAATACGAACATGATAGTAAGACACGCCTCCTACATAAGCATTAAAGGTTGCCATATCATTAACCTCGCTGATTACAGTTTCTTTATTTACTCCTTCCAGGAAAGCAACAACAGCTTTAGTTTCTTTATGATTGCCATCTGCGTCTAATTTACCATCATAGAGTGTGATGTCTTTGACTTTCAAACGACCAGCTTCAACAGAATAATCTACTTTAATCCAATCATTCTCTGCTCTATATATTCCATTAGAAGGACGTACATCAAATGCAAGATCACTTAAAGTAATGGTTGTAGAACCTTCCATGTTCTTGAAATACTCGGTCCATGCGGCTACGACATCGGACTGTTCAACTACAAAATGTGCCAAAGTCGCTGCAGCATCATTAAATGTATATTTTGTAGTACGATCTACACCGCGAGTATAAAAATCACCTCCTGCAAAAGTTACTTTAAGTATGACACGGGTCGTATTGTAGTAATTCTGATTTGCTACACTAAAGGTGTTTTCATAACAGTATTGAGGAGTCTCAAGAGCCTTGAATGTGGTTGTAGTGATATTAGCGTCTGTTAAAACGTTAAAATTTGATTCTTCCGGTAAAATCCATTCCTTGTTAATATCGTCATATGTTAATTCAATACCGTCTCCCTGTGGATCAATACCATAGTAAATACGGTACATGTCTGAATTAGCTTCAAAAGGTTTATTACCTACGAAACGATAACCGGCAGTTGCACCTGTAATTTGGGTATTAAATGTAAGCCAAGCAGGAGATACAGTGGGATCGCTTTCACCTAAATTACGAACAATGTAAGTTTCTTTTTCTGTATTGTCTATTACCCATTCAATTTTGCTGACTGCTGGTAACTTGTCGGATACAGTCGGAGTACCTTTAACAACGACTTTAGCAACAGCACGTTCTACATAAACGGTTGCGGCAGGATTGTTTTTGGCATCAATTTCAGATTCTTTGATTTTTTCTTTATCAACGAAAGCAAGCAGGTGAGTGAATCCCGAAGGTGCATTGTCTCCGGTACCCGGAGCAGTTGCATACGGAGCATTAGTCATAAAAAAGCCATACTTAGTCACATCTGTAGCAGAATATGTGGATAAGTTCGCTTGGGTTGTCTGTTTTAAAAAGTCTGAGAATGAAGATCCGGGTGCAAATACAGAGCCATCCTTTTTAAAAGTTAATATCCCTTTTTCTTTCGTGTCAGTATTGTCAGTGATAGTCATAACTGATCCAAAATTTACAACGGCAATTGCCCAGAGACTACCGGTGGTTTCAGTCAATTCAACCGGGAATGTAACTCTTTTAGAGTTCGTAATCTGACTACCTGTTGCTGGTTCTTTATCTCCAAATGCGTAGTCAGAAACATTATAAGCCCTGACAAATTTAGCGTCATCTTCACGACCTTCAAAGAAAAGGATTCCCAGAGACTTTACAGCGTATTCCTCTTTAAGACCATCGTCAAAATTGTCGTTTGCTCGGGAGCCAATTTCACTTGGTAATCCGATTGCGATAGACACATACCCTTTTCCGTGTGCTTCCGGAGTAGGTACTGGTTCGTTGCTGCGGTCGTCGGAGCAGGATGCTAACATTGCACCAGCGAAAAGAGCGACCAAAAGTTTGTTAATTTTCATAAGATAGAAATTAATTGGTTTTGTTGTTATACTAATAGTTTTGAGTTTGAAGAGAGATAGGGGAGAGACAACTCCCACTATTTTATTTCTCCACCTCGCCGGTGAGGATTTCTTCGGGGAGGAGGTAGGTGACGGAGGGGGTGGAGCGGAGGGTCTGGAGGCGCTCCAGTTCGGCTGCGGCGCCGGGGAGGTTGCGTTCGGCAGCCTGTTTCATGTAGTTGATGGCTACGTCGAGGTCACCGCGGCGTGCGGCAAGCGAGCCGCGTGTGTAGGCGGCTTCGGCGCTGAGTCCGGCATCGCGGAGGTACACTTCGGCCGCATCGAGTTCACCGCGCTTAAGCATGATGTTCGCCGCATTGAGGTTGGCAAGCTCGTCATGCGGCCACACCGCCACCGCCTTCATATACACCTCATCATATTCAGGAGAGCCTTCCTTTATAAATAGGCTTAATAATCACAGAGTAATATCGTTTTACGCACATATTCACGTACACTTTTACCATTCATCAAAAAAAATTGCCGGACAACAGGAGTATTTGATTCCTATTGTCCGGCAATCGGATAAGCCCGGTTTAAATCAATCAGCTAAACCAATTATAAATCATTGAACTTCTTCATCGCCAATGCCTTGGCTGCATTTGTAACATCGATATACGGTTTCATTGCTTTATAGTCACTATGACCGGTCCACTTCATTACGATTTCAGCCGGAATGCCAAGCATCAGGGCGTTGCATATGAATGTCCGCCTACCGGCATGCGTACCAATCAGTTCGTATTTCGGAGAGGTTACATCGTGGCGCACAGATCCTCGGTAATAAGTCTGAGTAACAGGCTGGTTTATTTCACATAGTTCGCATAATTCCTTAAGAAAAATATTCATTCTCTGGATGATGATATACGGGAACACCCGCCCTGCTGAATCAGAGTTTCGCTGATATCGCTCAAGTATTGCCATGGCATATTTATTCAATTCTATTGTAATCGTATCGGCAGTCTTTACTGTAGTAATTGTCATATTATTATCGCTTATATCCGCCTGTTTCAGATTAATCGCGTCAGAATATCGAAGGGAAGTAAAGCAGCAGAAACAGAATATATCCCGTGTAAGCGCAATTGTCTTTCTGTCGTATACTGTTTTAGTGTAACTTTTTCCGTTAGCATCATTCAACGTCACTTCTGTCTGGTTTGCGGGTATTCTGAAATTATATACTTTCATCAGTTCCTGCCAATCAAGAAAAATAACCTTTTTTGGTGTGGTCTTTAGTTTTGGGGAGAATGTCTGGAAGGAAGTATTGGTATTATGTCCCCGTGATGTAGCCCATCTCAAATACCATTTCAGAAACCCCCATTGTTTACCTATCGTGATGTTTTTCATACACTTCTTATCACGCAGAAATGACATGAAAGCTGTCAGACCATTATTATCGAGGTCAGCAAAGGTTAAATTACTTTTGAATTCATTCAGATGTTTTTTAAGAGAAACGAATTTCACTCGTGTTCCGGGAGACCAGTTGTTAGTTTCACACATTTCTTTGATGAAAATATCGAGAAATTCCGCCACTCCGTTTACAGAGGACAAAATTTCATATTTCTTTTTATAACGACCGAAATTACGCACGAATTCCAGTTTTAAAGTTTCTCTGTCTGGGTAGTTGTCAGTAGCTAAATTATATCCCTCATAAGTGACAAAATGCTCAGTAATTCTTGCGAGAGTACCATTGATTGCTGTCCATAATAACCCCATGGAGTTGATGCTGCCTTTCTTTACCATCTGTTTAGCTGCATCCCATTTTCTGGGGGATATTTTTAAGCCGGTTGAAGTAAGGAAACGCACGCCTCTGATGATAATGCTGATTCTTATCGGAGCTTCACCTTTTTTATCAGTTCTTTTATCAAGGTAAAAATTTACCGCCATCAGTGTGTAATTAAAAATTTACGCACAAATTTACGCACACTTTTCCGCTAATTAAATAAAGCCGAGTTACCGGTTTTACATGATTTTGATAATTTATATGCAGTAAATATAGGAAATTTAGGAGGAAATGATAAAATTGTTTTAACTTTGCATTCTAACTAATATCAGGAATAATGAAAAATTTAAGACTAATACCGCTCCTGTGCATCATGTTCATTTTTATGAACTCAAATGCTTTAGTTCCTAAAACAGAAACCAAATGCCGGTGGATGAAGGTTACCGATGTAGAACGTACGGATTCTGCGTTGCGTGTAGGTATTCGTCTTCAGAATTATCCCCGTTACTGGGTGAGAGTAGATTCCGGCATTCACCTGACAGCATCTGATGACACTACCCGCCTGTATAAGGTTATAGCGACTGAAAATATTGATCTCAACGTCAAGATATGGATGCCCGCGTCAGGCTACCATGAAGGTGTCATTGTGTTCGAGAAGATTCCTGAAGATGTAAGTGTTGTTGACCTGATCGAGACAAATCGGGCGAATGTTGGAAGTTGTATCTTCGGAATCCAACTCGATGAAGAGGATCCGGCTCATCATCCCGATATGTTCACGATGACGGATATCCTCGCACTCGGAAATGACTCAGTTGAAAAATGGCATGGGGTTGACCCCGGGCGCTATTCCGATTTGAAATTTTACAATCCCACGGGTGTTACCCATCTCAGGGGGCGCATCACGGACTATTCACCGAAAAGCGGTGTCTCAACATTTTCGATAAGGACTAAAGATGATTTTACAAATCTTGAAAAAATTAATGTCGGAGAGATAAATCCGGACGGAACATTCGCCATTGATATTCCTGTCACTTACCCTCAATTCGATTATTTCAGCCTTGGAAACATAGCTAAAGGTCTTTTCCTGATACCCGGAGATACTCTTTCGATAGTAACATGTATGGCAATGCGGATCGACCCGGAAGCGGGACATGTGCCTGAGTATTTTGGATTTAATGGTAAGCTTTCTGACGGCTCTGTCATCAATATGCTCAAGGACAGCGTCAATACCCGATATGATCTCAATAAACTGTTTGGGAGGTTCCATGTAGAGGAATCTGATTCCGTATCTTCCGAAACATACCGGCTGAACTTAGAACTTGCTTCACTGTTTGATTCGGTCATGAACGATCTGCCGGTCTTTTTGGGCAAGTTTCCGGTCAGCGAGTTTGCCAAAGATATTCTTGCGATTTACGCTATAGGTGAGATATACGAAACCATGGAAGATATCCAGATGTCATTCAAATCATATAACGGTCCACGAGTTGAAACCGATGCGGACGGTAATAAGGGTCTTGTAGAAGGAGAGAAGCTTGACGATATAGCCTTTCTCGCTCCTTGGTTGAAACACAAGGATCTGATATACAACAATCCACTTATCATTTGTGATGGTTGGGTACTTCCTAACAGATGGATGTTCAATTCTCAGTTCACTCCCACATCGCGGACGGCACAGGGACTGGAGGCAGTCCCAGAACATTTTTTTATCAGTCAATATAGTGAAAATCTTGCGGATACCTACTCAAAGGATTTGAACCGCCTGGATTCGATTGGTTTAGGTAATTGTTTCGTCGCTCAGTTTATACGCACGGCAACCCTAAACAGAATTTTGCAGGATGATGATGAGCCGTCATTAAAAAAACTTAATCTTTACAATCGCATTGTCTTGCATGCAATCCGAAACAATGAATATACTCCCCTCAGTGAGATACTTATGGGTAGACTCAACGATTATGTCATGAATGCGACCATCGCCGAAAAAAGTATTAGCGGTGAGTTTAATCCGGCATCAGGTATTCCTGATACTCCGGAAGGTAAAGTGCTGGCGCGTATAATAGAGCCATACAAAGGCAATGTGCTTTATCTTGATTTCTGGGGAATAGGCTGCGGACCATGCCGTGCGGGAATGATAAATCAGAAACCGTTGCTTGAAGCCCTTTCCGACAAGCCGTTCAAGGCATTGTATATTGCTGATACGGAATATATGGATTCCTGCAAAAAATGGCTTGAAAAGGAGGGTATCCAGGGTGAGCATATATTCATATCGAAGGATGACTGGCAACGCCTTTGCGGTCTCTTCAATTTCTCGGCAATTCCTTTCGGCGTGCTTATTGGCAGGGATGGCAACATTATTAAGACCGACTATCAGATATATGCTGAGGATCTCATCTTGAAAAAGGCTCTGGAATAGCAATGAACAACATAATATCAGCGCCCCCGGCTGCTCAAGCAATGAGAACCGGGGGCGCTGGTATTATGTCAGGAATGACGGATTATCGTTTGCGATTGCGGACGCTACGTGCGGCAGATGATGATGAAGATGATGATTTAGGTTGTTTTGTCTTCTTAACCTTTGCCGGGCGTGCAGTTTTGGTAGTTTCCGACGATGCGCGGTTGCGAGTCGACCGTACACCGGAACGTTTTTCTGTCTGAGCAGGTGTGTTGACCACTGTAGAGTCGTTGTTTTCGTTAGAGGCAGCTTCGGCAGCCTCGCGGCGTGCAGCGAGTTCTTCAAGCGACGGTACCCAAAGTTTTTTATCAAAGTTGTCGATTGATGCCTGAATACTGTCCTGCGCACGTTTCAAGTCGTCAGGATCAGGATAAAGCTGAGCCATTGAGCGGTTACGCAAATTCCGGGTCTTGTATATCTCGCCATCATAAAGATTCATATTGAAGTAATCATCGTATGTGCAGGTGGCGAGATTATTATCATCGCTTACAAAAATGGGTTGGGTAGCCATGTAAGGACGTAAATCATCGAAGCGAAGCCAGAACATAGGGTACCGCACAGCCTCACCGCCAAAATCACCTGCCCTGTGGAGTACCGGACAGATAGCTTCGATACGCGAAGTCATGCGGTTGTGACGCCGATCAAACTCCCAGCGTTCTATAATATAATAGCTGAGCACTTCATTTGTAGGAACATCGCTTTCATCAATATCGAATTTGGGATGTTTCTCCGAAGAGCCTTTTGCATCGGTGTAGTAAATGTGATAGCGGTCGAGCATATCCTTTACATTAATCCGGTATTTGTCGGTGAATATTTCACGCCCGTCAAGATATTCGTAAGCCGGAATCTGATCAGCTGCCAGCAGACGCATAATAATGCGGAAAAGGTTTTCTTGACCATCCACCGGTTCCTCCGGGAAGTAGAGCGGCGTATTGGCATCCTTCGTCAGGTCAAGCTGCCGGTAAATTACACGCATCCATTGCATATCGGCATCGCTCGGTGCCTGTTGCTGCATTCGTGACTGCATACGCGCCGAAACTCCCGGAGCCTCCGATGAATTCTGTGAAGCGCCCCTGCGTTCGCTTGCGCTGCGCCTTGTAACAGTCGAGGAAGACGAACTTCCGCCATCGGTACGCTGCTGGGCTTCGGCGGTGCTGAAACCGGAGAATATAGCGGCAGTCGCTATGGCAAGTCCGGCGATATGTCTGGAAATTGTATGTATCATAAGTAATACTGATTCGGATTAATTTACGATTACCTCCACAGGTTGAAGTGTGCGCTCGACACCGTCGGGACCTACAGCCTTGATCCGCGATATATAGAACCGCTTGCCTCGTTGCAGACGTTTGAACTGGTCGAGCTGCCGTTGAGAGAATGAAGCGCCGTTGGACACTTCAGGTATTGCATTACCCATCGAATCAAAGAATACTGTCTCGAAACTGAGAACTTTGAAATCGATATTAAGCATTTCATCATCTATAGCTGCATCAATGCCCTTCGATGCCAAAAGTTGCGCTTTGGCAATAGGAGTTCCTCCTTTGTATCGGTCTGGTGTACCGTTAGCACCTGTATAAGATATGAAAGCAACAGGATCAGGGAGTTTACGGACGCGGAAAGTAGTTGTATTGACCGGCATCTGGCGTCCGTCCATTGTCGCGGTGACTGTTATAACGGCGTTTTCACCAACTTTCGACGGTCGTGCCACCCAAGTGTTACCCGAACGGGTGAGCGTTCCGTTGGTCATTGAAGCAGTAACACCGGTTGAGGCTACACCCGGCACTGAGATACTTACCGGATTATCAATGCCGGCGTAGAGTACGTTCATCATTGTGGCAGACACAGTGGCCGACGGCTCCATGACTGTATATGATGAGTTGAACGGATGACGTGTTACCGAGCCGTCGCCATGAGCAACCTCAAGATAGCCCGAATAATCGAAATTACCGGTTGAACCGGTAGCGAGTTCATACAACCCGTTTTCATTATCAAGCTTGTTGCCGTTTATAAATATAGAAGGGCGGGCGGTGGTATCGACTGCCGCAAGCACTATGTTGGCGGAATACTTGCTGCCGCGCATTACGAGACGAGACTGAGGTATGACGAATGCGTTCAGTTCGTTAACACGTACATCGCCGGCATCGACGTTAGCCAGCAATGTGGCAAGCGCCTCACCCTCGGCATAGCGGATATCGTTCTGTAGCTTTGTCAGAAGTGTGACGGCAGCAACAACAGGTTGGTTCTCAAACTTTGATTCTTCCCATGTCTGTGATGCGCCGATACCGTTGCGGTCGGTTGGTTCGGTTGAGAGTGTCTCCTCGATAGAAGCACGTTTAACCGAATCGGAAACAAGAGAGGATATATATACGCGATAAGCATCAACTGCCGTACGTAAATTCTCACCACGGTTTGTGGCGGGATTCAACATGACAACAGCCGCTGACTCAAGGTCATCGCGACGCTGAATGTCGTTGACATCGGCATCGTCACCGTCAGCTTCTGCCACTATGGCGAATTTCAGAGAATCGACCATCATGTACATGCGGTCGGCAAATTCGTGAACCTGATTTCCGAGGTCAAGCCATTGAGCACCCTTTTCGGGATTCTGTTCTGTAAAGGAGCGGAGCTGGCTGAGGATAGCGTTATTGCGCCGGCTAACATTATCGTTTGTACGTGACAAGCCGTCCTCGACCTGAACGAAGCCGTCGAGCACGTCGCTCGACACATTGAGGGCGAGCATCGCGGTCAGAACGATGTACATCAGATTGATCATCTTCTGACGAGGTGAGAGTCGTTGTGAGGATCCTGCCATACGGATATTCAGATACGGGAGTCGTTGTTATTGGTTTCGGGAGCAGCTGAAGCGGTATCGGGTTGCGGTTGTATAGGAGCCGCAGCCATTGCCGCACCTGCCATATTTACAGTCATGGCACGAAGCATCTGCTCGTAAACATTATTGAGCTGCTTCATATTGCGAGCCATTTTTTCAGTTTCCTCGCAGTAGTGTGCGGAACTGTTGGAGCTACGCTCGTACATGTCGCGGATCTCTTTTATGCCACGGTTGACACGATCGATGGCATCAAGCTGTGAAGACACGCTTTTTAGCTGAATTTCATAAATGGTATTCAGCCCGGCAATATTGCGGTTGAGCGCCTGCATCTGCTCGACATAGCCGTTTGAACTGGAGTTTATTGAATCGGAATTTTCGGTAATAGCACGATAGCTTTCGAGCAGAGTAGAACTTACCTCATTCAGTGCGTGAGTAGTTTCGCTTAATTGCTTGAGTTCGGCAGCCATCAGTGCCATATTGTCGGAAAGTGTCTGCGGATCGGAGGATACAGTGCCTGACTGGACACCTGCAATCAATGGAGCACCACCAGTAGTGACGACACCAGCAGCTGTTTTGTCGGACGAACCACCGATAACGATGTTCCCGTTCGCACCGTTGAATTGAGGACGGTCATCAGGATCCTTAGATGCCAGTACCGGGAAAACCTCCTCCCAATTATATGATTTCGGGGGTCGGTCGAATGCCGTGAGAATAAACATCAGCACTTCAGTACCCATACCTATCGACAGCAAGGTATTACCGCCTGGTAAGTGCAGAATTTTGAAAAGCGCGCCCCAGATAACGATAGCGGCGCCGATCGAATAGGCAAAATTGAAAAATCTCTGTCCGTTTTCGCCCGACAGGAAGCGCTCGATAATATTTTTGTATCTTTTGATCTTACCCATGACAGGAACTGATTATCTGAAGGTATATTGATTGGTGCTGTTAATTATTTCTTAGCTTTCTGCCCTTTGGCGAAGCCTATCTGCGAGCGTACGCAACGGAAACCTATGTAGGAACGGTGTTCGTTCTGATATTCCCACATACGAATATCACCACGGATATTGTGTGCAACATCTTTCCATGAACCGCCGCGGACAATCTTGCGCTTCAGCTTATATGGATCTTCCTGAGCGGCATCGTAACGGTACTGCGGGTTGAGGTCGCCCTGCAGGTTGCTTACACTTTCAGTGAATGCGGTCGACGTCCATTCACTGACGTTACCCGCCATGTCATACAGACCGAAGTCGTTGGGAGCATACGTGCCTACACGGGATGTGATCACATGACCGTCCTGGACATAATTGCCATCCTGGGGCTTGAAATTCGCATAAAAGCATCCTTTATCCTCGGTGAGCGGCAGATCGCCGTCCCAGGGATATTTGTTATCGGAACGTCCGGCGCGTGCGGCGTATTCCCACTCGGCTTCAGTAGGCAGACGGTACGGTTCGACATATATACCCTCTTTGCCAAGCGAGCGGCGCAAGAAATCGGTACGCCAGTTGGCAAATGCGTTCGCCTGTTCCCAGCTTACACCTACAACCGGATATTCGCTGTATCCACCATGCGAGAAGTACATACGTACGTAAGGTTCGTTATATGAGTTCTCAAAATCATTGATCCATGCAGTAGTGTCGGGATATACGTTCACGATGTACGTGTTTAGGAAATCGTAGTCACCTGTAAGTCCGCGAGTAATGGTTTCCCGGATAATCTCGCCTTCGTCATTGACATAAGCGGTGTCCTTGGAAATTACCGGAACATCTGTCGGAACCGGGAGGTCGGTATTGTACTGGCGGCGGCGTGGATCCAGACGGTTACGTCGTTTTGCAGCTTCGGTGTGATTGTAAACCTCATACCGGTAATTCAGTTGTTCGGGGTCGAGTTCCTTTACTCCCGTAATAGGATTGGTACGGTAGAGACTTTCAATAGCGCGAGCCTCGTCCTCGTTAGGATTACGCCAGGGGATAGCCTTATTCCAGTTCAGGTAAGGTTTGATAGGATTTCCTTCGCGGTCTTCCTCAATCTTGAATTCCTCGTTACCGCCATAAGCCGGATCGGCAAGACGCTCGCGGATAATGGAGTCGCGCACCCAGAATACGAATTGTTTGTATTTAGAATTTGTAATCTCGGTTTCGTCCATCCAGAAAGCATCCACTGACATGCCGCGGGCATCGGCACGGAGATTCCATGCACTGTCAGCTTCCTGTGGACCAACTTTCATGGAACCACGCGAAACGAGTACCATGCCGTAAGGGGTCGGCTCCGTCCATGAAGTACCGCCCACACCGGTCACTTCGCCGCCGGCAGAGCTATGTCCCGAGGAGGCGCAGCCCACAGCTACAGCAGCCAATATAAGAGAGAGAATATAGATCGCGTTCTTTTTCATATATGCGTTTCAGAGTCAAAATTCTTTGTCATGATGCCGTGCCCATTACATGAGGCGGATACTTTTATGCCTGTTACGGTTCTTCTCAGAATAATCGAGCTTCAGGCTATAACCAACGAATATCTCATGGCTTCCGTGACTCGCTTTTGCTATTGCCGATGTCGGATAGTCGAACGAATATCCGAGATAAAAATTCTTAATGTCGGCGGCAATGGTTATCGACACGGCATCGTCGAACCGATAACCGAGCCCTGCGCTTAAGAACTTATTATAACGCACGCGTGCGTTAAGTTCGGCACGGGTGAATGTGAAGTCGGTCTTTACAAACACCGAAGGCATCACTTCAAATAACGTATTCTTTATCGGAATATTGCTACCCGCCATGAAATATAGTGTGCGTAAAGCCTGAAATTCAAAATTCTTAACAGCTTCACCACTTGCCGACCCTCCACCCGATGTAGAGTTGCCGTCACCTGACGAGAATGTTATGGTAGGCTGGTTGATGTGATTGCATGAAATGCCTGCCCAAAACAACCGGTGGGTATAGTGTAAACCGAGAGAGAGATTTAACCCCGACCCGCTGAGGTCGGTTGTCGGAATGGCATTGTCGGTCGACTCATGATAATCATCGTTATCAGGGAGTATTACCTGTGAGCCCTTGAACTGCTCCTGACGGTAACCGATGCCGAGACCCGCGGCGAGTGTACCACCTAACAGAGGTTGACGCCATGCACCCTGTACATCAAATGACATATTGCGGTAAAGACCCTCACTTCCCGATTCCATTACCACTCCGAGACCTACGCGACGTTTGCCTAATTTAAAAGGCATGTCACCGGTAACGAGAAATGCAGAGGGGGCATTATCGATACCAACCCATTGGAGACGTGATCCTCCTCTAAGACGTATGAAATCAGTCATACCGATTGCCGACGGATTATAATAATTCTGCACCTCATAGTACTGGGTAAGCTGTGCGTCGGTCTGTGCAGCCGCCATACCGGCGCTAAGTAATCCGGCGGCAACCGCTGTTTTCCGCAAAATGGCTCGTGTATCGGTTAGGAAAGTCATTATCATTCGAAATAAAGCGAGAATACTATCATGCGAGAGGTGGCTTTGGAGAGCGACTGGGTGAATTTGAATTTGTCAGGCGTATCCGCCAGATCCGGACGATCGTGGATAAGCATGTCTTTCAGGCCGAAACAGAATTTTATCTCCGGAATAAGCTTGAAATATGGAAGATAGAAATCACATCCCATACCGATGGACAGATAGCAGTCGGATGAGGAAAGCTTCAGCAAATCGCTGCGCTTTTTTGCCACGTCGAAAGCCGGCATGACACCGGAAGTGATATACGGACGAACATTACGGAAGCGCTGGGAGGCGAATTTTATATCGACAGGCAGTACTACGAATGTCGATTTTATGTTCTGTGATTCGGTATTTCCGCCGGTTGTATCGATCATTTTGATATTGCGGTTCCCAAAATACATCCCAGGTGAAAAACGCAAACTGAAGTAATCATTGAGGCGGAACGATACCAATCCGTTTACGCAAAATCCCGGTGAGTAGTCGGGCTGCTCCATGAACCATGTCTGACCTTCCTCCGTAACAAATCCGCTATGTGTAAATTGCAGATCCTCGACATGCACACCTATAGAGAAGCCAAGATGCCATGCACGCAGGTCGGCATACGGACGGTTGATCAGTTTGTCATTACGCCATTGCGCCGAAGCATCGTAAGCACATACAGCAAGCATGGCTACAGCAAGCAAATATTTCAGTAGTTTGGTCTTCACACCATAATTAACGCTTCTTTCCCTGCAATTATTGTTTGAAAACATATGTGTAAGATAGTGCGATTTAACATGAAAAACATTACTTTTGTATAGTTTAATAAAAAACATTCATGACAGATCAGGTATCCGATATCTCAGTAATTGTTTTGGTTCATAATGCTGCCGGTACAGTGGAACGCACACTCGACTCAATTTACGCGCAGACGGTGAAATGCCGTGAGATAGTCGTAGTGGACGACGGAAGTACCGATGGGTCCGGTGAAGTCATTTCAAGATGGCAGAATGCGCATCCTCATGTGACGGTGATAAAGAAGACCCATGAAGTCTGCACCGGAATTGCCACTGCTGCAACTGACGGTGTGGAAATGTGTTCCGGTGAATGGCTGATGCGGTGTGATGCCGATGATACTTTACCTCATAATGCCTTTGAATTGCTGATCAATGAGGCAGAGCGAACAGGAGCCGACGTGGTGTGGGGGGCTATGGAGGTTACTGACGGACGCTCTGTAAAACTGTTACAACCGGTCGAAGGATGCGCCGACTTGAATGACGCGCCGGTAGATACGGTTACCTTCTCGTTATGCAACAAGATAATTCGTCGCCGTTTAATCACAGATAACGGAATTTACCAGTTTCCCGGTGTGGCTTGTTGGGAAGACCTCGGAGTGGTAAGCCGTATACTGGCGCTTAAACCGAAAACGGCTTTCATAACACAAGCTGTTTATACCTATTATGTAGAGCCCGGAAAGAGATCCCTTTCACGCTCGTCGAGAGATAAAATTCTGAAAGATCATATCAAAATTGCGGTCTCTCTTGAGAAGTGGTTTGACGAACATGGTCTTACCGGGGAATATGGTGAATGGTTGGAAAGATTGAAATTTTGTGCTAAGGTAAAATTATTGCGTGGCAAGGGAAAGAATGTGGCATTGTGGAAAAACACTTTTCCGGAGGTCAATCAAAATATCCTTGGAATAAAGCATATAAAATTCGCATACAGGCTGATGTTCGCCACTGTAGCGATATTGCCTGTATGCGTTACACAGAAAGTCGCAGATTTTTGCGACAGATTTTACAAATAAGTTCCGATTACTTTATCCGATTGGCAACTCTTTCATTCAGTTTTGTGATATCGTCGACACGTTCAACGATTTCACCGTTTCCATCTATAATAAAAGTTGTCGGTACAGAAGTGACGTTGTATTTCATCAGATTCTGTGTTCCGGTTACCGGCGGGTTGTAGACTGTTACCCAAGGGAGCGCTTCGGCAGCCCTGCGCCACACTAACTCATCAGGATCGACACTTACCTGATAGATCTGTAATCCTGATTTGTGATAGCGTTCATAGAGCTTGTTAAGTATGATGTTGAATGCGGGCGATTCCTCAAGATCGTATGCAGTAAAATTCAGCAGGGTAAGATTGTTTGATGCCACTTCGTCACCAAGTTTGCGAAGTTTGCCGTTATTGTCGTAAAGTTCTATCTCATGATGTCCTATCTGAACCGCGTGTATGGTATCAGGACGCTGTACCGGACTGACTATCCGTCGCCCGGCTACATACAGTTCGGCGAGTTCGCGGGTACGCGGGTTTTCAGGACGATATAGATTATAAGCGTTTGCGACAGCACCAATCAGCTTAAGATCAGTGCGGCTCAGCGGATTGAAAAGTGGCTGACCGCCGATACGTTTGTTGATAATGTAGTATGCGCCGACACTTGCCGGATCAGAAAGGAGGATTGAGGCTAAACTGCGTTTCAGCAAAGAGTCGGAGAGGGTTGCTTCACGTCCGTTTGCCGCGATTGAGGCGGCGATGATGGAGTCGGCGGATGTCATCATTGCGGCTGAGAATGAGCCGGACGTGCGCCAGCGTAATGTGCCGTCGCTGTTCTTTTCGCCGGATATGCTTATGGTCTCGATGCTGTCAATCGGGAAATAGGCAGTTTCACCGGATTGTGTGACAATACGGTAGATGTCAGGGTAGCCTTTGGGTTCTCCTTCCGCTTTGAATCTTCCTGATCCGTCGGTTGTTACAGTATCTGACGGTTGCCATCCGTTGAAAGTGAGGGTTTCAATCACTACCTGTGTGGGTTCGTCAGCGGGAATCTCACCCTTAAGCGTCCAATGTGCGGAGTTACTACATGAACCGAGTGCCATCACAGCTGTCATGGCTCCAAGTATATGGTAATATGATTTCATATTCGTAGTTGTTGTTTTTTGACGGTACAAAAGTACAATAAACACTTCTTAATACCAAATTTTCTAAATACGTGATTCCTTATATGGAATAAAATTGCTATATTTGCGAGATATTACAAATAGTATCACAGACAAAGAATGATGGCGGAAGAAGAGCAAAGTGACTTATTTGACAATGAAGAAACAGCCGACATGAACATGTCGGAAACCGGTTATGACTATGATGAAAACGATATAGTCACATTGGAATGGAACGAACATATACGCCGTCGTCCCGGCATGTATATCGGCAAACTTGGAGATGGCGCCACCGCTGAGGATGGAATATATGTTCTTCTTAAGGAAGTGCTTGATAATTCAATGGATGAGTTCATGATGGGATTCGGGCGCCAGATTGATGTCACTGTGTCGGAAGGAAGAGTTTCGGTACGCGATTATGGCAGAGGTATTCCGCTTGGAAAACTTGTCGAGGCCTCGTCACGTATGAACACCGGTGGAAAATATGATTCAAAAGCTTTCAAAAAGTCGGTCGGACTCAATGGTGTCGGAATAAAGGCAGTGAATGCATTATCCACGGAGTGTGTGATACGCAGTGTCCGTGACGGACAGATGAAGGAAGTAGTGTTTTCATGCGGTAATCTTGTCAGCGAAAGTGAAATAGTGCCCACCGACCAGCCTTCCGGAACTTTTGTGTCTTTTGTACCGGATAATACTCTGTTTGTCGGTTACCAGTACAGGGACGAATTTATAGTGCCGCTTCTAAAAAATTATACATTCCTGAATACGGGTCTTTCGATCGGTTATAACGGAAAGAAATTTTATTCACGTAACGGGTTGCAGGATCTTCTGAAAGAGAATATGACCGATGATCCGTTGTATCCGATAATTCACCTCAAAGGTGACGATATTGAAGTGGCTCTGACCCATGTAAGTCAGTACGGCGAGGAACATTATTCGTTTGTAAACGGTCAGCATACTACCCAGGGAGGAACCCATCTTACAGCGTTTAAGGATTCAGTCACACGCACTATCAAAGATTTTTATGCACGTAACTTCGAGCCGGCGGATGTCAGGAACGGAATGGTTGCCGCTATAGCCATCAAGGTTCAGGAACCGGTGTTCGAGTCGCAGACCAAGACCAAACTCGGTTCACGTGATGTAGGTCCCGAAGGTCCTACTGTAGCCAAATTTGTCGGGGATTTTATCAAACGTGAACTTGATAATTACATGCACCGGGAAAAAGAGACTTCCGAGGCGATGTTACGTGTGATTCAGGAGAGTGAACGTGAACGTAAGGCAATGGCAGGGGTGACAAAGCGTGCACGCGAACAAGCTAAGAAGATCAGTCTGCACAACAAAAAGTTGCTTGACTGTCAGATTCATCTCAATGATGTCAAGGGGAAGGACGAACTTAAGTTGGAATCCTCGATTTTTATCACGGAGGGTGATTCGGCAGCCGGTTCAATCACGAAAATACGTAATGTTGCCACGCAGGCTGTTTTCTCGCTCCGTGGAAAGCCAAAAAATACCTACGGCAAGACCAAGAAGATGGTCTATGAGAATGAGGAATTCAATTTGCTTCAGGCAGCCTTGAATATTGAAGACGGACTCGACGGGCTACGTTATAATAAGGTGATCATTGCTACCGATGCCGATGTCGACGGCATGCATATACGCCTGCTTTTGCTGACTTTCTTCCTGCAGTTCTTCCCCGATATGGTGAAGAAAGGACATATATACATATTGCAGACCCCGTTGTTCCGTGTAAGAGACAAGCGAGCCACGAAACGTTCTGGCAAACGTGATTCACAGGGTGAGGTGTATTATTGTTATTCCGACGAGGAACGTATGGCAGCGATAGAAAAACTCGGTGATAACGCCGAAATAACACGATTCAAGGGACTCGGAGAGATTTCACCTGAGGAATTCCGTGGATTTATCGGACCTGATATGCGTGCGGATAGAGTGTCGCTTCACCGCGAAGATGGCGTGGCGGAGATACTCAGGTTCTATATGGGTAAGAACACTATTGAACGTCAGAATTTCATTATAGACAATCTGGTTGTCGAAGATGACTCACAGATAGGATGACGGTGATGGAAAATACTAATTCACAAACAGAGACTGTCCGTCCCATACGTCGGGCGTTGTTTCCCGGTTCATTTGCCCCGTTTACCATAGGTCATCTGTCGATACTGGAACGAGGTCTGGCTCTGTTCGACGAAGTTGTTGTAGCTATCGGTTTCAATGTGGCGAAGCATGGCAACGATGCCCTTGACGAGCGTGTTTCCGCTGTCCGCGAAGCACTTCGTTCGTTTGATGACCGCCGTGTGAAGGTAGTGCATTATGAAGGTCTCACAGTAGATGCCGCACGCGATCACGGTTGTGTGTGCTTGCTTCGAGGTGTACGTACGGTAGCCGATTATGAATATGAGCGAACGATGGCAGATGTAAATTCCAGAATTTCGGGAATCGAAACAGTTGTTTTGTTCGCTCGTCCTGAACTTGCCGCCGTGAGTTCGTCGCTTGTTCGGGAACTCAGCAGGTACGGTCATGATGTTTCATCGATGTTACCCTCGCCGCAGAACTCTTGATATTGTTTTCATGTTTCAGTATTAGAACATTAGCTTTATGAACAGACATAACACACTTTTTTCATTTGCCGCACCTTTGTTAGCGGCTTTAATGGGATTATCGGCGACCGTGGCAACCGGTCAGATTATCCCAAAAGAAGATTTTGATCCGGCGCGTAAACTCCGTTACACGGATCAGATAATCCAGTCGTTTTACGTGGATAGTGTACCGATGGGTGAGATGGTCGATAATGCCATCGTGGCTATGTTGAAGACACTTGATCCACATTCATCCTATTCCGATCCGGAGGAGACCCGTGAACTTACCGAACCTCTTCAAGGCAATTTCAGCGGAATCGGTATCCAGTTCCGTATGATTTCCGACACGCTATATGTCATACAGACTATTCAGGGCGGCCCGTCGGAACGTGTAGGTATTGTTGCCGGTGACCGCATAATATCAGCAAATGATACTCTCATTTCCGGTGTGAAAATGCCTAACAGCGAAGTGATGAAACATTTGCGCGGTCCTAAAGGATCAATAGTCAATGTAAATGTACTCCGTAAGGGACAGTCGAAACCGGTAGAGTTCCGCATAGTCCGTGACGACATTCCGCTTTATAGTGTGGACGCTTATTACATGGCAGCGCCGGGCATCGGTTATATACGTGTTTCGAAATTTGCAGAAACCACCGCCGAAGAATTCAAGGAAGCTATGGATGAACTAAAGCAGCAGGGAATGCGGGATCTGATTATCGACCTTCAGGATAACGGAGGAGGATATCTCGGTACGGCTGTTGAAATGGCTGAAATGTTGCTTGGTCGCGGTGATCTGGTTGTTTATACCGATGGTGACAAGGTCCAGCCTGCATATTACCATGCCGAACGTAACGGCGTGTTCCGGGAAGGCAGGGTTGCCGTGTTGGTTAACCAGTATTCGGCATCGGCAAGTGAAATATTGTCGGGAGCAGTCCAGGATAATGACCGTGGTGTAGTGGTAGGTCGCCGTACATTCGGGAAAGGACTGGTACAGCGTCCGTTCCCGTTCCCCGACGGATCAATGATACGTCTGACGGTAGCGCGATATTACACTCCATCGGGACGCAGTATTCAGAAACCCTATACAATGGGTGATGAAGACTCCTATCGTGAGGATATGCTTCAGCGCTATAAATCGGGTGAGTTTGTATCGGCTGACAGTGTGCATTTCAACGATTCACTACGTTACCAGACTCTACGTCTCGGACGTACTGTATATGGAGGCGGAGGTATTATGCCGGATCGCTTTGTACCGGTCGATACGTCATTTTATTCTGATTATTACCGCGACTTGCTTGCAAAAGGTTTGCTTGCCACTTATAGTGTCAATTATGTAGATGTCAACCGTAAGAAGATACTCAAGGAATATCCTACCGAGGATAGTTTCGTGAACGACTTCAAAGTGACTCAATCCATGCTGGACGGACTCGTGGATGCAGCCCGGAAAGAAGGTATTGAATTCAATGAAGAGCAATTTGCTGTAAGCCGCGATTACATCAGTACGGTGTTGAAAGGTCTGATCGGCACGGATCTGTATTCTCGATCGGCATATTTCCGTATAGTCAATCCGCTTAATCCGGTATATCGCGAGGGTCTGGATATAATGCGTTCGCCATCCCGATACGATGAGTTGCTAAGATAAATTTTTCCCTACAAATACTCCATAACCATTGCGCCCCGGAAGCTGATACAGAACACTTCCGGGGCGCAATGGTTAGTTAGCCCGACATGGGCATAATCTAACGGGTGTAAGTCTCGAGTGCGTTCTACTGGAGCAAAGCTTTTTTCACCTTACTTACCGGAATGAATGCTAATCCGGGATTTGAATCCTGTGGCAGATAGAACATGAGCTTATCATTCCACTCTCCAACCGGCCATTGATTAACAATTGTTCCTCCAATATTTAAATTAAATCCCCATTCAGAAGAAGTAGGAGTGTGGGAATATAACAGTGTACCAGTCTCTATTTCCCAAATGCAAAAATATATCTTATTCTCATGCTCAATTCTAGCAAAAAGCATACCGCACAACTCCTGAAGTAGCGTGGGATCGATAAATTTTGCATAATCTTTTTGGTAGTTTTCAAAGCTATCATAATTTCTCCGCGAGAAACCCTCAGGCATCCCCTTTCCTCCTAAATCTAAGAAAATAACCGGTTTAAACTGAAAATCAGAGGTTATATGGAACAATGTATCACGTAAAACCAACGAAGGGGTCCGGCTGTATTTATTTATGTATTCAAACATAAAAAATACTGAACCTTCGGTATAGTGTTTATTACAATCGAGTGAATCAATAATATTAAATTTATTGTCAAAATGATATATTTTAGAATCACCCCCATTTCGTGAGATTGCTTTAGGTGAAATGAATTCATCCCCGTCAGATAGTCTTATCAAATCACCGACAAATGGAATAGAAGTACGGCTGACTACATTCTGTAGACTATCATATTCAATTATATTAGATGAAGTATCTTGCCATATGCTCTCCAATACCCCTATATTGCTACTGGGTAAAAATGAAGCAGAAACAATATTTTTATACTCATCGTGCCCGTCTCCTTTTTTTGACAATGTTTGAACACACTTTCCTGAAGGCATTTCGTAAACAAAGACAGAACCTTTTGATGACAACAGAATCTTATCATCTGATATATCCTGTACTTCGAAATCACTCAACGATGCATTTCCGCTTGCATCAAAGTATATGACATCATTACTGTCAGCTTCTATCGTAGGGATTTTATCATTAGCTTTACTGATTGCTTCCTCTATGTTGATAACAACGGGTTCTATCGTCAAAGATGTATTATCATTAACTGACTCAGATGACTTATGACTACATTGGATAAAGGTTGTGGCTCCCATTATGCCACATACCCAAAACAGGATTACATAAATTTTACGCATATTTTAGTTTTTTTTAAAATTACAAAAACTAATTGTGATTAAATTATGGACCTATAAATATTTTAGTTGATTTATTATAAATTAACATTTTTACATAAATCTGAGTGGCTACCTATTTATTCGTTATAAGATATAATATCCTCCCGTCTTCTTAGCACCGCGATATTCTATCAATCCAAGATCAATAAGATTTCTCAAGGTACGAGACAGAGTAGGAATGCTAACTTCAATCACCGTGGATAACTCATTGGTTCTTAATCCTGGAGATTTTAACAAAACCTCAAGCACTCTTTTTTCACGCGAATTTAATCTATCATTTAATCTATCATGGTGGATATAATTAGTCTTCGCACGTTTCATAAACGTAACCGTAAAGAAACCTTGTGTGTCGAATTTTGGCTCGGGCAAACCCGCATCTTTCATCAGTCTACGCATGCGAGGGATGCCGGAACCAACGTTCTCTACCACTTGCATTCTTGTATAGATTCATGGACATGAAATAAATCAGTTCCACACTCCAACATATAACAACGTGATATGCCCATCGTAACTCCAAGCCGGACACTTGGTTTGATGGTTGTTAATAAAGCTGATATGTGTAATGAAGTAACTCTAAAAATAGTTCACGATAATTCTACAGAAAATCACTTTTTATTCCCGGGCGATTTGTTGAAATTCCACTGAAAGTGAAGCAACAGATAGTTTGGAATAGAGTTAGTTACAATTTCCGTGCGAGCCTGTGAATTAATTATATAGTTGACATTGTTTATCTGATGCAAAAGGTCAAAGCCGTCAAGAACAACAAGCATCTTTCCCTTAAAGAATGATTTCGAAGCCCGTAAATTCCAAATGATGTCAGATGTATTTAATCTGGAGTCCAAATAGCCTCGACGGATGTAGAGTGACACATCGGTTGACAAACTCCAGTTGTAAGGGAAATTAAAAATTGCGCCTGCCGTGACATTGGAATTATAAGCCTCAAATTCTTGGAATGATTTGTCTTTGCTCCAATAGTTACGGTATTCCAATGCTCCGCTAAGAGTTAATCTATGCGCACCGGTTTTCCATGCAATCTTTAAATCCTCTCGGCATATCATTGAATAAATGTGGCGTTTAGAAGGGGTAGCGTTCACGTCAAGCTCATCACTCAGTGCATATTGCTCAAACAATTCGGTATTTCTATGAATTGATGGACTTGTTTTCGTTGACAATTCAAATTGCCTGTATTTGCCGAGATATTTAATGAACTCATAATGTGACTTAATATCCCAATTCCCGTTGACGTTATATGGTCGTATGGTCTGATGTCCGGTCAAAGTGTTATAGTAAATGCCTCGTGAGCGCGCATTCAAAGTATTGGAATACGTAATAGCCCCTTTATGAATGTATCTGCGCCGATAATGCCATATATTAAACGAGGTTCCGGCCTCAAATCTATAAGCATCCTTGATCCGCGGATTTCCGGCTATGAAAACAAGCGGGTTTGTGGTATTGACAAAATCAACGGCATCCAATAGATTTATCAGGAGTGGACGGCCTGAAATATTCAATTTTACTGATGATTCTTTAATCGTTTCCAACAGGTTTTGTTCATTATGAATAGCTCTGAAAAAACTATTTGATAAATGAAAATCCGGAAGGACTTTATTTCGCCTCACACGGAATGACTGGATGGTGTGATAGTCGAACTTACGCATATATAAGTTTACATTGCAGTCATAATTAAGTTGCAATGACCAAGACTTGGGAAGTACATTAGTTTTGTTTAGATACATCAGTATTGAATGAGAGTCATCGATGGAATATGCGTTATAGCTCTGTTCCGGGTCTTTAATATCCGAGTCATCATAAAACAGACTGGAGGTCTCCCGTCCGTCATTTCTCTTAAATTTATATGCTATCTGAAAATAGTCATAAAAGAAATATTTGTGTATAAACTGCCTGAATCTTGTCTCAAAATCATATGTCCATGAATATGACGGAGTGTTATCAAAAATCTGATTTACATCCAATATTTCGTTCTCGGAATACGCTATATTGTATTTGTTGTATTTCCTTACCTCATTGTTCCTGTAATTGACATTAAAGTCAAAACGCAACATATTCTTCAGCCCTGTCGATTTTGTCTTTACATCAAGAATTGTCCTGAGGTTGCCCTCCAAACTGTTGGAATTCTGACGAAATTGTTCGATATTGCGGTATATTAGACTTTCAGCCAGGTCAGACTGCGTTTCAAAGAGGTTCTTCACGTCAACAGGATCTACATTCTCCGGAGCCTCCTTGTCAAATGTTGCAGAGATTTCATTCTTCTCATCGCGGGTTCTGCCATATCGAAATTCTGGAAATAATGTAATATCAGCTTTATCTCCGAAGAGATATGCAAACATATGTTCAGTCTTGACTGAAAAATCCTTAAAGGGATTATTGCCCCACATATAGGAATAATTAACGCCGGAATCCAAATAATCCTGCCTTACAGAAGAAATCTGTCGGTCTATCGCACGGTTTTCCACCTCGAGGCTGCCTTTGGTCTCCCATTTATTGCCTTCACCCTGCGCAATATAAGAGAGTCCGCCAAACTGACGTGACTGAACGCCCTCTCCCATGCGGTCTTTGCTCCATGCGCCGTCGCTCTGCCCCGGTTTACCGGCATCGCTCAGATTATTAGCGCCGCCGTAAAGTGATAAAGAAACATTGTCGGAAAAAAGCATACCGAAAAGTTTGCCGAGATATCTGTCTGATGTTCCATAGCCTCCCTCCGCATTAACAAGCATACCGGTTCGGTACTGACGTTTCAGCCTGACGTCCATAACGTGTTTCGTATCGCCGGTGTTCTGCCCCATAAGCTTGCTTGTTCGTCCCTGCTGGTCATAAACGGCTATATCCTTAACGGTATAAGCCGGCAGATTCTCGAGCATAAGCTGATTCTGACCGTTAAACAGATCCTTACCGTTAAGCAGCAAACGGTCAATGAATTTTCCGTTTACAAATATTTGTCCGTTCTTTCTCAGTTCTACTCCGGGAAGCTGTTCAATAATTGCATCCAATGAACTACCCTCCGCAAAAACAAAAGCATCGGCATTGAACACCAAAGTGTCCCCTTTATTATAAAACATAACCTTCGATGCTGTCACTGTAACCTCATCAAGACGTTTAATTTTCTTGCGCACTAAGTATACGGGAGGTACTTCATAAAACATATCATCCTCTTTTAGGTTTTCAATAGTTATCTCAACCTTTTCGGATTCAAATTCGCCCTGCTGTTCAATCTGTCTAGCCATAACCTCATTACTGCCAGCTACTGCTAAAGTAGGTGCCATGACGCTAAGAGAATACTTCGCATTGCCCCATGGAACACGAATAACGTGTTCATCATTCACGCTAAAACTTAAGACTTGGATTTCTGATGAGTCGGCAGCGTTATAAAGAGCGAACTGCGGATATAGTATGGGCCGTTTTGTTAGATTATCAAATACTTTTACTTTTAATTGCAGCCAGTTCGGAGCTCCAAATACACACATTCCTTCACTTCCCATTAGAAGAAGCAATGAAATAATAATTATTTTGATTTGTTTATTATTCATTTGCAAATGTACATACTTTTCCCCGTTCAAACGTGTTAGTTTATGATTTTTTAATAACAAATGTTTTTTTTGTATTTATGCAGATATGAGTTCAAAAAAGTTTTTTATTACTGTCCGCTAAATATTTTTAGCGTGCGACAAAATTAGGGCTGATTCTTGCAAAGCAAGCGACTAAAGTCGATTACCATTTGCAGGATTCAGCCCTTAGTGGTTATTTTGGTTTCGCCAAAAATCTCAATAACCATGGGTAAAAGTACAAATTTTTTCGGACAGCCGATATATGGTCAGCTAATAAAATCACTCGACCGTGAAAAAACACAGAAATGAGCCGTCAGCACGGCGGAGAAAAGTATGTAAAGAGTTTTGATGGGTACACTCATCTTCTGACGATGCTTTACGCTGTGATTGAACGCTTCGACTCACTGCGTGAAATCCTCTTCGTTGAAGAATAGATTTAATCCTGATTATTAATTATTTATCCAATTTAAGATGTAACTTAGCCAAACAAACTAGACCATTCAAGACGGTCGGAGGCGATTTGTCAAAAAAAACGTCATTTTATTAGCCAAACATTTGCAAACAAACACTCAGATTCCCTTATGGGATATACCTTAATCAATTGTTTATGATAATCAACAAATATGTTATACAACATATTAAAATAATTTCATAAAATCAACATAATCCTTTATATTTGCAAGATGAAAAGAATCATCTGCATTCTCACGTATGTTGCTATTCAGCTGGCTGGCATAGCACAGCAAATGCCTGCAGAAGAATACTATCTCCAAGCATTTAAGGAAATTTCTGATATGCTTGCAGGGAAGGATACCCTGTCAATAAAAAGGGCTGTGTTTTTGGCTGAATGGGCATATCTGGAGGGAAATTTGGATTATCAAAAAGACTTTTGCAATGAAATAGATAGAATAGCTTCTTTTCTCAAACGATTCTACAATGTAAACAAACTAAGTGCCTATAAAACTGGCAAACAGATGGCACTCAACGACTATTTCTTTAAGCCATACTCAGGAAATGGATATAAGCCTTACTCTTACGATTTGGAGAGATTTGCTACTGATCCTGAAAATTGGGAAAATCAATTCGTCTCAAAGCTTTTAAAGACACATCGTGGTCAATGCCGTTCTCTTCCTTGGATGTATAAGATTCTTGCCAAAGAATTTGATGCTGAGGTCTACATAGTCCATGCTCCCCAGCACTGTTACATAACATATAAGGATGAGGACAACCTAACACCAGAAGAATGGATAAATCTTGAAATGACCACTAATCAAATGGTGCCATCATGGTGGATTAAGAAAGATTTTGAAATCTGCGATTCTGCTGTCATGGCAGGTACATACATGACTCCAATGACAGACGTACAGACCGTAGCTTCACAAATGGCAGAGATGGCTTTTGGATATGTGTCAAAATTCAAACGATATTGTGCCACTACTGTTCAAAGTGTTTTATTCGAAGCTGCAATTCCAGTTGCAGAGTCTGCCTATGAAAAGATCCATGTTCCTGCAAATAAATTTCTTGGTGAACCTGAATACAGTATAATCAGACCCAATATCAATCCATGGCCAAGGTCTGCATTTAAATCAATAATGCAATTAAATCCACAAGGGATTTACATACACAAAAGATGACATGGAATTAGATGATAGAAATATTGCAAGATTATATAATATCTTAAAATATCGTATTTGTAAAAATAAATCTAAGATTTTCAAAAAAATCTTTTCATATATATTTCTTTATGTTGCTTTCTTATGTATATTCTATGATTTTGCATACAATGCATGGGTCTGTGTTAAACCTATAGGCTTGATGCTGGTAATACTCAGGACATTTGCTTTTTGGCTTTTGTATATCCTGATCAATCACTTGGTGATTAAACGTATTCTGAAGGTGAAAATACTTCTGATATTTGAATCAGTTTTATTCCTGACCTTACTCAATTTATTTAATTGCTACAGTTACCTTTGGAATCGTTGAATTGAATTCATAAATCACATTGGGTAACCGTAATGAAATATAAAATGGAGCTTGATCTAAAAAAAATAAAAAGACTTTTTAAGATTTTAAAACATCGTTTTCTGAAAAGCAAGAACAGAATCTTGATGACATGTGTCAGCTATTGCTATGCATTCATTACCTATATTGCGATAATATATAATTTTTCATATAAAGTACGGATAGTGGCAAAACCTCTTGGTGATTTTATTCTTATTGTAGACACTTTAATATATCTTATCGTGTATATGATCATCAATCACATTGTTATCAAAAGAATTATACCTCAAAAGATTCTATGTATCATAGAATTTATTCTCTTTATAACTTTATGTGTATTATGGTGGAGTGATCTAATGTTTGAGAACAGACATACGGAGCCTTTCTCAGGTCGTATTCTATTGCCAAGTATCATATCATGAAAACATTCTCTATTTCCATGTTAGCTGTATTCCTTCTATCAATATTGACAAATCTTTTCTCCTCACCAATTGCAGCTAAGAATCATATTGAGCTTGCGAATGCATCCGAATCACCTCCTGAAATGTCCGAAAACTAATCAGGGGGCTTATACCATACAAAAATCAAGTCCAATTTCTATCTCTCAAGAGGTTGGACTCGAGTTCGTGTAATTTAGCGGACAGTAATAGAATGAAATAATAATTATTTTGATTTGCTTATTATTCATTTGCAAATGTACATACTTTTCCCAGTTCAACTGTGTTATGAGTTCGCTCGACTTGGGCATAATCTAACGGGTTTAATTCCTTGGTGTACCCTGATACTGAGAATTACATAGCTAAGGACAAGGGTGTCGGTCGTTAGGCAACCATCAGCGTTAAGAACCGTGGTATTCCGAACGGCATGTACGGTGGTGTGAGAGGTCGGTAAATACGAAAGTAGGAGATAAACACCTACGATTTACGATTAGAGTTTACCTCCTACTCGGTTAGCAGTTATGTATAAGTTACTGTGCTTCTACCTCGTAGTAGGGAATGTCAACCAGTTTGAGGTCGAATTTGAGAGTAGAGTATGGATTGATGCTTCCTGATCCGGTGGAACCGTAGCCGGCGGAAAAGGGAACAACAATAGTGGCACTGTCGCCGCAACGCATATCGCTTAAAGCGACTTGCCATCCGGTTACAACACCGTTAAGTTTTGTCACAAAAAGGCTGTCAGGAAGAAGATACGATGAATCGACTCTGACACCACCATAAAGCGAAAGCACATATTTGGCAGAGATGGTCGATGTAATCATGGGCGAAAGATTCCCTTCAGTGAGAGACCGGTCGTTATGATAATGTATAAGTACCCCCGATGCCGGATTCCAGGACGGACGAAGCTGAGTATAATAAAGAGTGCCGTCAGGATTGGTACGGTTCATCTCCTCGATATACCATGCATTATTAGTTTCATACCAATCCTGATATTTTTCCCAAGTGTCTTCGCCACCGCATGCTGTCAGGGCAAGAGTCCCCACAGTTGCCAGAATAGAGATATGTGATTTTTTTAACAGTTTACTCATAATTTCAGAACTTTACTTCAGGAGCCTTTTCAGCGCCGGATTCAGCCCGGAACTGTGGTTTTGGAGTGAATCCGAACCATCCTGCATAAATGACGGTAGGGAATTTCTTGATAGAAGTATTATAATCCATTACCGACTCGGTGTAGCGGCTGCGTGCAGTTGTCACACGATTTTCCGTTCCTTCGAGTTGTACCTGAAGATCCTTGAAATTTTCATTAGCTTTCAGGTCGGGATAAGCTTCGGAAACAGCAAGGAGCGATTTAAGAGCGCTGCTAAGTTCGTTCTGTGCTTCCTGGAAACGGGCGAGGTTTTCCTCGGTGAGATCATTGACATCGATATTTATCGAAGTCGCCTTGGCGCGTGCTTCGGTGACCTTGGTGAATGTTTCCGTTTCATGAGTAGCATATCCTTTGACAGTGTTGACAAGATTTGGAATCAGGTCGGCGCGTCGTTGGTACTGATTTTCAACTTCAGCCCAGGATTGCTCCACACCCTGCTGCTTTTCAACAAGGGAGTTATAGTTGCAGGAACTCATGCAGAAAATCATGAGTACCGCCGGGAGAACAATACGGAAGAGATGTTTCATTTTTCAAAGAATACTTATTTAAAACTGAATATATCAGTCAAGTTTTCGCAGAAGCGAGTTCATGCTGACACGGTCGTGGATAAGGCGGTGAAGATCGGCAACCGCTACACGTGTCTGCTCCATAGAATCACGTTCGCGAAGTGTCACGGTACCGTCCTCAAGAGTCTGATGATCGACTGTGATACAGAAAGGTGTACCGATTGCATCCTGACGACGGTAACGCTTTCCGATAGAATCTTTTTCATCGTAGCGGGTAGCGAAGTCGAATTTCAGGTCATTGACGATTTCACGTGCTTTTTCAGGAAGACCATCTTTCTTGACGAGCGGCATGACGGCACATTTCACAGGCGCGAGGGGAGCGGGCAGATGTAATACCACACGTGTGTCACCACCTTCGAGCTTCTGTTCCTCGTAGCTTGAGCAGAGTACCGAAAGGAACATGCGGTCGACACCTATAGAGGTTTCGATTACATATGGTACATAGCTTTCGTTGAGTTCGGGATCGAAGTAACGGATATTTTTACCCGAGAATTTTTCGTGCTGTGAAAGGTCGAAATTGGTACGTGAGTGAATGCCTTCCACTTCTTTGAATCCGAACGGCATGCGGAATTCAATGTCAGTTGCGGCATTTGCGTAGTGAGCGAGTTTCTCGTGATCGTGATAGCGGTATTTCTCATCACCCATACCGAGAGCCTTATGCCATTTCAGGCGGATTTCCTTCCAGCGTGCGAACCATTTGAGTTCCTCGCCGGGACGGACAAAGAACTGCATTTCCATCTGTTCGAATTCGCGCATACGGAAAATGAACTGACGGGCCACGATTTCGTTGCGGAAAGCCTTACCGATCTGGGCGATACCGAAAGGCACACGCATACGCCCGGTCTTCTGAACGTTGAGGAAGTTAACGAAGATGCCCTGGGCGGTTTCGGGACGGAGGTAGACGGTCATGGCGCCGTCGGCCGTCGAGCCCATCTCGGTGCGGAACATCAGGTTAAACTGGCGCACTTCCGTCCAGTTGCGGGTTCCGGAAATCGGGCATACGATTTCGCGGTCAACAATAATCTGGCGAAGTTCTTCAAGGTTATTGTCGTTCATCGCCTTGCTGAAACGCTCGT
>CAZKSF010000023.1:0-36750 GCA_964555405.1 uncultured Bacteroides sp. | reverse complement strand
ATTTTCTGTGCGAATACACTGACACTGCTTCCGAGCAGTACTGCGAGCATTAATAGTGACTTTTTCATAATTCTGTTTTTTGAGTTGGGTTAGTTTTTTGAATTCTACAAACCTATAACACCACCCCAAAGAATTTAGTTCGGCAGGATTTCAAAAAAATCACTTTATTTTTCGAAAAAAAATGTCATCCTCGGGGAATGCCTGAATCAATGGTATAGAAATTCGGTGATAATCAAGTTTATCGATCTTCTTTCGCAGAATAATTGTATCCGCAAAAAGAAATCCGTACAGATGTGAAAAAGATGGTTCGAAATCCTTACCCACGATCCAATAGTTGTATCTGCCCCGGATGCGTGACATATCAGGACTGCCGGATGCCACATATATACTATCGTTTCCGATGGTCAGATTTCCATAGCCGTCAGTCGATATGCCATACAGTGAGTCAGCGGGAGTAATTAATGACACATCCTTTACTTTCCGTTTGCGGGCATAATCGGAGTACATCTTTTTTATGTTTTCCAACCGGCTGTTTCCGGCATACTCAGGAGCGGAAGTATAGATGCGCATGTGTTCCCCTTTCCTTATGATAATATCTGTGGAATTCCACTTTCCTCGGGTAACGATCCATTCATCCGGATAATCCTTGGAAGCATCTATTTTAATCCCGACCACCGTCAATGCCACGATTATCAATGCCACGGAAGCATATCCGATCCTGTACTTACGGTTACGGCTTACCAGCAACATCTTCAGCAAGCACAGAAGAAGAATATACGGCACAAAGGTCCAGACAGGGAAAAAGATGTCATTTATCATCGCTCCCGGTAATGAAGCGGTTGTTTCGGTTATGTAGCGTATTATTGATGCGGAAAGGTCAACCACTTTACAGAGCAGTCCATACGGTATTCCGGCAAACAAAGAAGCCACAAGGAGAATACCGGCGCCTATGAAAACCTGGGCAATGACCCCGATAAAGGCATTAGTGATGAGAAAATACACCGGAAATGTATGGAAATAATAGGCGGCGATTATGCCGGCTCCGAGGTTCGCGGCAAGAGAAACTCCGAAAAACGAACCGACAGCACGCACAAATCTGTTTGTTGATGACGAAGCGATGCTGAGGTGATTGGCGAATAACAAAATTGCTGCTACAGAAGCGAATGAAAGCTGAAATCCGATGGAGACCAGTTGTTCCGGATCAACAGCAAGCACAATTACACATGCCAGACATAAGGAATTTAACCCGCATGAATGACGCTCCATGATTCGGGAAAGCAGGAATACGGTGATCATAATACCTGCACGCACAACCGACGGGGAAGCACCGGTAAACAGAACATAGAGCCATACAAGTATTATAGTCATTATCACCTTGAGCCGACGCGCACCCCACAGCATCAGCGGAAACATTGCCAGACTCGCAAGCATAGCTATTATTCCGACATGCAGACCGCTTACGGCAAGCAGATGGGCAACTCCACCGGCTGTAAAAATTTCTCTGTCAGGACTTGTTATTGCATAACTGTCGCCCGTAAGCATGGTCTTCAACAGATCTTTAGCAGAGTGTGACAATGAAGACCGGTCGATTTCATATTGAGCCTGAGCGCAGATACGGGCTGCCCGGGCAATGAGTCCGGAGCCTCTTTCTAACGAAACAATTCCTGAGGGAGAACTGATAAAGCATATTGCCGATACTTTATCATTGTAATACTCGACCGGATCGACATCATTATCAGTTTGTCTCACTGATTTAACCGGTTCCAGTTCCGAAATGAAGGTTACTTTGTCTCCGGCTAATAATTGGGGAACAGTCTCACAGGTGATTACAGTCATCACTCTCATCTGCCGTTCACCGTCAACCCCCATATCCACCAAAGCTGAAACGGATGATTCCGAACGGCTGACCCGTCGGATTACGCCTGTGCGCTCATGCTCCGAGTAATCATACTCACCAGGAGGGAGTTGCGGTTGGGAATAGGAATATGCCGCACTTCCGAATAAAAAGAATAGTATAAATAACAGCCATTTCCTACGAAAGAAAAACAGCATGGCTGCGAATATCACACTAAGTGAAATCCACAGCCATGCCGGTAAAAATTCAAAACCGAAATAACCGGCTGCAATTATACCTGCCACAAAAGATAGTGCAGGTATCAGCATCGGTGTCCGGTCACAACCACGTGACCAAGACTGCGCCAAATGCCTGTCGCAACCGATCATTATCACGCTCTATTGATTAAGCCATTGTAGCCTTTACGACAATTAAGCTCGATACACCGATAATTATCCAGAGAGCAACTGCCAGAATAAGCGGTTTGGTTCCGACCGAGCGGATCATCTTACGACTTAGCGAAGCACCAATAAGGAAGAGTGTCACAACCATTCCTTTTTCGGCAAACCATACTGCTGCACGTGAGAACTGTGCCGGAACCGCTACATAGGTATTAAGCACTATCACAGCGATGAATATAAATATGAACCAGGGTATGGCAACTTTCTGACCTTTGTCGCGGAAAAGGAACATTGTCACTATGGCAAGAGGAATAATCCACAATGCTCGTGTCAGTTTTACAACTGTTGCGACATCAAGCGCTGTCTGTCCATACGACATGCCGGCTCCTACTACCGACGATGTATCGTGAATGGCAATCGCCGCCCACGTGCCGAACTGTTCCTCAGAAAGTCCGAGATAATGCCCGATTGGCGGGAATATGAACAGCGCAATGGCATTGAGAATAAATACTACACCGAGCGATACTGACATTTCCTTTGCGTCAGCCTTGACAACCGGACCTACGGCACCGATGGCGCTACCGCCACAGATCGCTGTACCGGACGAAATCAGATAACCGATTTTCCGGGTTATGCCCATCGCTTTCGCCAACCATGTTCCAAGGATCATAACTCCGGCAACCGACACTATTGTGAACAACATGCCATCGCTACCGCTCTGAAGCGCCTGTTCGATATTCATTTTAAAACCGAGAGCTACGACAGCAACCTGCAACAGGTATTTTGATGCCATCTTGTTGAATTTTGGAACAGGACATTCAAAAATAAATGCATATGCGAGTCCGAGGAACAACGCCACCGGTGAGGTCATAAACCGGTATCCGAACATGTCAAAAGGAAACATCACGAGTACAAGAAGTATGATGTAAATCCAGAATGACGTACTTTTCATACCGGAAGTACCGGTACTGATTTTATTTTCCGACATTTAAACAAAGTTTTGTGTTATCTTCCGAGGGAATTATAGACTGCAAAGTTAGCAAAGTTATCCCTAATTACACAAAAAATCAAGAATTGATTAATGCTTCTATAGCCGTCACCTCCTCACGGAGCTTAGCATCTAATGGAATACGGTCTTCAAGCTGGTTGCATGCGTAGATTACGGTCGAATGGCTGCGCGACAAGCGGGTACCTATAGCCGTGGTGGGCATGTTGGCAAGTTTCTTTGCAAGATACATCACCATCTGACGGGCATCGTTGACCTCACGTTTTCTGGTCTTTGAGAATATTTTTTCCGGGTCAAGATTGTAATATTCGCTTACCTTTTCGGTAATAAGGTCGAAGTTGATGGTCTTGCGGTTTACTTTTACGGCATTTGCCATAACTATACGCGCCATATCCAGGTCTATCGGACGGTCGAGAACCGTTGAATGGGCTACGAGCGATACGACTATACCCTCTATCTCGCGGATACTGTTAGTAACATTCGCCGCAATAAAATCAGCGACCTCTTTCGGGAGAGATACACCATCCTGACGTGTCTTTAATTCGAGAGCGCGCTTGCGTAATTCCAGATCCGGACTTGACAGCTCGGCTGTCATACCCCATTTGAAACGCGACAGCAGACGGGCTTCCATTCCCTCCATTGCCGACGGACAGCAGTCACTTGACATGATAAGCTGTTTTTGGTTGAGGTGCAGATGATTGAAGATATGGAAAAAAGCATTTTGCGTGCCCGGTTTCCCAATCAGATCCTGAATATCGTCTATTATCAACATGTCGATACTCTGGTAGAAATTCAGGAATTCATTGGTCTTTCCGCTTCGTTCCGCCGAAGTGTACTGACTCTGGAAGAGGCGGGCTGTTATGTAAAGAACCCTTGTCTGCGGATACAGCTCTTTTGTACGTATACCGATAGCCTGCATGAGGTGAGTCTTTCCAACTCCGGGCGCACCGAACACGAACAGAGGGTTAAAAGTCTTGCACTTCGGGTCGGAAGCTATGGTCTCGCCTATTGAACGGGCAACCTGATTGCTTGAACTTCCACAATAATTCTCGAAAGTATAACGTGGATTAAGCTGTGGTTCAAGCCAAGTATCCGGAGCAATGGATTGCGGTGCAAATGGATTTGTCGGATCGGTATGGCGAGGCATCACCGCCTTTGATGATCGCGATGCTGACATCGTGACATCCGAAGCCGGTTCATTACGCACGACATTCGTGCGATAGGTCAATGCGACATTACTGCAGAACTCCTTCTTAAGAGCTGCAGCCATAAGGTTGATAAACTCACTTTCAAGACGCTCGCACACAAACATAGAAGGAACTCCCAGCGTAACCTCATTGTCGCGGAAGCCCAGAAAGACAATAGGCTTGAACCAAGTCTCATACTGAGACTCGGACAAGTTGTCCTTGAAGAAGTGCAGACACCTCTCCCATTTTTCTATGTGAGGAGCATTATTGGTCATTGTTGATTTTGTCACATTGCGATGCAAAATTCCGATTAAAAAACGACAAAAACAAATGCCGAATAATTTGCATTTTCAAAAAATCCTCTAACAATATTAATTATCAGCTTGTTACTTTTGTAAACAATATCTCAGAGTTTGGATTTGTAAACTGCTGAATATAAAGCTGAAATTTTTCGGACGAAAAAAACTGGTTCAGGGACGCCCATTTCAAAAGATTGATTATCAAGACCCGAAAATAAAACATCTAAAAAAAACAAAACGGTCATTATTTAGAATCATTCTAAATAATGACCGTTTTGTTACATTTTCGTTTCTTCAAAGAAGCTTAATGCTTATGTAGCGTTTCGGATTACGTTTAACGTCCTGAAGCAATGAATCCAGACTTGCAACCGAACCGTTGAGACTGTTGTATAGCGTCGGATCATTTATCAGCATACCTAAAGATGAATCCTTGGTGTTAAGTGTCCGGCTTATTTCTGCCAAAGAAGCTGTAAGAGAGTTGATATTGGATAATGTAGAATCAAGGCGTGCCTGACGGAGTTGTGCCGTAACAGCAGCAAGGTCGTCAGCCATTGAAGTTGCCGATTCAGAGATCCGGCTGGCATTACCCATGGTTTTCTGCACATCACTAACTACAGCAGGCATCTGCGCCATCACCTTTGAAAGGTTAGCAGAAGTATTTTTCAGATCTGCCATCACACCATCAAGCGACTTGATTGAGTTGGCAAGCGCGGGATCGGACACAAGTGTATTTACTGCACTCATAACCGAGTCGAGCTGCCCCATAAGAGAGTGTACTCCTGGTAAGAGATCCTTGGTGACCGTTTCCATCAGACCTTTTTTATTTACAGCGATCAATTGATCGCCGACATTCTTGTAATCGGATGAAGTGCCCAGTTCAATCTCTATGGTAGATGTACCGAGCATATCTGTGACAAGCACTGCTTTTGTTCCTTCAGGAACGCGGAGGTGTTTGTCAAGTGAAATTTCAACCTGAATATTACCCGGATTATCATACTCGTAACTGATCTCCCGTACAAGTCCGACCTTATATCCGTTGAGGGTGACAGGAGCCGATTGAGCAAGACCGGCAACATCCGGGAATGTGGCATAATAATAATTTGATGCCTTGAAAACATTAATACCCTTCAGAAAGTCAATACCGAATATTACTATCAGTATTGAAATCAGCACACACACGCCGATGATCAATTCTTTAGATGCACGGAATTTCATATTATCTAATTTTCAATTGTTTTTGTTTTTCCTTATATTCTGAGTCCGGATTACTTTATGCGCTTACCGTCCCTAGTCTTTATGACAAACGCATCAGGGAATTTGTTTCGGACTTGCCTCAATAAATTGTTTGCCTCTGCCATACTTTCTGTCGCGCCGGTTGTATATTTGTATGAACCGCCGTCAACATAATATTCCGGCGACTCTATACCCTTGAATTTCGGTGACCCATTTTTCAACAGTGTTGAAGAAACCAGAAACTGTACCTTATATATAATAGGTGCTTCCGATCCGGATTTGCTTGTTGCGGGAGGCTGAGGAGTGGTTGAAGCTGACTTGCTGGAGGATGAAGAAGTACCGTTTTTTTTCTGAGAACGTGATTTAACGGGGGGATTCTCGCCACGCATCTGAGCTTTTTCTCTATCGTGAGCGGTCTTGTAAACTTTCAAACCGTTGAATATTGACTCGGCTAACTGAATCTGTCCTGCATCAGAACACATATACCGTTCCTGCTCAGGATTGCAGATAAAGTCAAGTTCGACAAGCACCGCCGGCATACCTGTGCGAACGAGCACCCAGAACATAGCCTGACGTACTCCATGATCGCGCCGACCTGCATTGATGACCAATTCATTCTGGATAGCCTGAGCTGCTTTCAGACTATGTTCCATATGTTGATTCTGTATCAGTTCAAATGCTATATATGACTCGGGAGAATTAGGATCAAATCCTTGATAGGTAGTGGTGTAATCATCTTCCATCATTATCACCGAATTCTCTCGCTGAGCAACAGCGAGATTCTCTTCGCTTTTGTGTCCGAGAACATAAACTGCGGCTCCGTTGATCGTTTTTCGATTTTTTGCTTTTTCAGAAACCGAATTAGTATGTATTGATATGAATAAATCGCCCTGAGCATTATTCGCGATATCCGCCCGGCCCTGCAAAGTAACAAACGTGTCATTATCACGTGTCATTACCACATTGACATCTTTAAGATATTTCTTAATGAGTTTTTGTAATTTCAGAGCCACTCCGAGATTTACATCTTTTTCGAGTCCTTTCTGACCTCTTGCTCCACAGTCTTTACCTCCATGACCAGCATCAATCACTACCGTAAAAGGCTTATCGTCAGTATTTCTACCATGAGCCGGAATAGATGAGACTATGACAACAATTATCAGGCAAGCAAACGATAATATAACTTTTTTTATATTCTGCACGAATTTTTATTAGAGTTGGACGATTTTTAGAAATTCTTTGCAAAATTACTCATTATTACCTGATCAATAGCAGTCGAAAACTCTTTTTTTAATGCCTAAAAGGTAAATTTATTAGCTTAAATGTAGAAAATAACGAAATTTAATCCAGCTGAAAACGTTATTATAACATGAAAAAACAAGTTTACATTCTCTATATTCTGCTTGCATCACTTGTCCTAAGCTGTAACTCGGGAAAAGACAATTCGTCTTCGGTTAGTCCTGTTTCAGTAATACGTCTTGACAGCCTCATAACCAAGGCTGATGACCCTGACACACAGAGGAAATTAGCTGAAGACAGTGTAGTTGCACCCGCGCTTTCATTGCTTGCAACATTTGAAGCCGACACCTCTTCATCGCTGATCGACTATATCGGACGTATCAATAAAAGCAGTGCTTATACAATTTTCGGTCCGGATGTAGCGGAAGTTTTTCCGACACTCACCAACCAGATCAAGGTATATGGGAATGCTTTACATAACGCACTCGAATTACTACCCGATGTAGAATTTCCGGATACATTATATACTATTATATCTCCTTATCGGCAGGCGATAATTCTGTCTCCGGAGCGAATATATGTAGCCCTTAATCATTTTCTTGGGAGTGAATATCCCGGATATGAAGGTTTTCCGGAAGGATTACGCCGAATCTCTACTCCTGACCGAATGCCGGTCGCCATTTGCGAGGCAATTTTACGTAGCTCGATTAATGATGAGCGTCCATCCCAGCTGACACTTGTGGGAAATATGTTTCACGAAGGAGCGGTAATGTATGTGTTGAGCCGACTTTTGCCTCAGGTTGACCCGGGATTGATTCTCGGTTTCACTCCCGATGAAATGAAATGGCTTAATGCTAATGAGCGAAAATTATGGAACGAGATTATTGCACGCGATATTCTTTTTTCAACCGATAGGTCAATTCAAGGCAGAATGCTTGATGTGTTACAAAACGATTACAGCAGTTTTATAAATGGAGCACCTGCCCGAGCTGCCAGATATATCGGTTACAAATTAGCTGAGGCATATATTGAAACAAATCCCAATACATCATTTAAAAAACTGTTATCCTGGGAATTATCAAATTCGGATGATTTATTGATGCAAATATCTTACAAGCCTTGAAATTTAATGAATTAATTCCGTATTTCCAACACTATAACATCTTTGATGAGTGTTAATTTTATGTTAAATTTGACAAATCGACAACTATTTCTTAACTTTGCAGTGTTATTTATAAGCGAGTATCATAGAGATGAACCGCAAAGCCGAAAATCGGCATACTCCCGGACTCTTTCTCCTGCATTGATGAGCAATCAATAAAGGAAGGATAACGATCCATAAGTCTGTTGATGCTTTAGATTTCGATTTTTAGAATCAAACATATCGATTCGATATTGTGGAGTAGAATGTCTAACATTAATACTAAAGAATGAAGAAAGCACTGAGTGTACTTGCGCTCTTCGCTGTTCTGCTTCTTTCCGTTTCGGCAAAAACCGAGCGCATTTACATGGCCGCTGAAGGTTATCGCGCTCCGGAACTGACTTTCGGGTCAACCGATTCAACTGCCGGTATATCATTGGCAGATATGAGAGGAAAGTATGTTCTTGTAAATTTCTGGGCTTCCACCGATGCCCAATCCCGTATTCAGGCTAAAGAATACGACCGAATTGCACAGAACTATTCAGCAGATAGATTCAGTCATGTCGGGGTCAACACCGACAGTAACAAAAGCCTCTTTCGTGAGATCATGAGGCGAGACGGAATTGATGCGGAATCGCAACACAACTATTCCGATGTCGTAAATCCGGGTCGAATGACCGACGATTGGCATCTCAAAAATGGATTAAGATCATATCTCATTGATCCTGTCGGCTATATTGTCGCAGTTAATCCATCAGACGAAACGCTCGAAAAATATCTGGGCAGTTGATCCCGAAACATTTTTCAAAAGCGTTACTATGCGGATCAGGCTGTTACAGTCTCTTTTATGCAGGGCTGTTCCAGCCTTTTTAATTGCTGTAGGTTGCGGTTGCAATATTTTAAGAAATATGCCTTCAACCAAAAGTTTTCAGCTATAATATTTGCAGAATTGATAATAGAACGGGATAATATGCCTAACTTTGTACAATTAAAGACATTTAGGCATATTAATACAGTTATACCACTGACAATAGATAGATTATGGCTGAAAAAAAACATCGTTTCACAGGACTGACGGACGCTGAAGTCGCAGCGAGCCGGCAACAACATGGTTCCAACCTGCTTACTCCACCTGAAAAAGAGTCACTTTGGATGCGGTTTCTTGACAAATTCAAGGATCCCCTTATCATCATCCTTCTCATTGCAGGTGCTCTCTCCGTAGGTATTTCTTGTTATGAATATTTCTATCTCAAGGACGGATTAGGAGTATTCTTTGAACCTGTCGGCATATTTATCGCCATATTACTCGCTACAGGTCTGGCATTCTACTTCGAGCTTAAAGCCGATAAAGAATTTGCTCTCCTCAATCAGGTAAATGACGATGAACCGGTTCAGGTGATCCGTAACGGAAATGCAGTTCAGATTCCTAAAAAGGATGTTGTGGTAGGTGATATCGTAATACTGAACACAGGCGAGGAAGTTCCTGCCGACGGCGAACTACTTGAAACCGTATCACTGAATATTGATGAATCAACGTTGACCGGCGAACCTATTTGCCATAAGACAACCGATAAAGAACAGTTTGACCCGGATGCTACTTTCCCGTCAAATTATGCCATGCGCGGCACAAAGGTGATGGAAGGTCATGGCGTGATGAAAGTCACTGCTGTAGGCGATGAAACTGAAAACGGTAAGGTATTTGAAGCTGCCCAGATTGACGACAGTGTCAAGACTCCGCTCAATGAACAGCTCGATGGTCTCGGAGATCTTATAACAAAGATTTCCTATGCTTTCGCAGCTCTCATAATCGTGGGTCGCATCGTTATGTATTTCATTAATCAGGATTTCGAATGGATCTCCTTCATAGCCTATCTGCTTCAGACACTTATGATCGCAGTCACATTGATAGTGGTTGCTGTTCCCGAAGGTCTGCCGATGGCTGTAACCCTGTCATTGGCTTACTCGATGCGCCGGATGCTGAAGACCAACAATCTTGTACGTAAAATGCACGCTTGTGAGACAATGGGAGCGACAACTGTCATCTGTACAGACAAGACCGGTACGCTCACTCAGAATCAGATGCAGGTGTACAAAACCAACTTCTACGGTAATCCGTCAGACGACATTCTGTATGAAGGTATCGCTGTAAACTCCACCGCTCAACTTGATCTTTCCGGAGAAAAACCTTCGGTACTTGGCAATCCAACGGAAGGCGCTCTGCTTCTTTGGCTCAAGTCGCGCGGAGCTGATTATATGACTCTCCGCGACAAAGTAAAACTCATTAAAGAAGTTCCTTTCTCAACTGAACGGAAATATATGGCTTCGGAAGTTATTTCGGCGTCAGGTAAAAAAGTTCTGTATGTGAAAGGAGCACCGGAGATTGTCTTTTCTATGTGCAGTGATACATCGGGAGTCACGAAAGCTGAAATTGATGCCCAGCTTCTCGAATACCAGAATCAGGCTATGCGAACACTTGGATTCGCTTATAAGGAACTGTCGGAAGGAGAAGAAGTAATCGAGGAAAACCGTGTCACCACCAAAAACCTTACTTTCCTCGGTATTACTGCAATATCCGACCCTGTAAGAGCTGATGTTCCGGATGCCGTTAAAGAAGTTCTTGATGCAGGCATCAAGGTTAAGATTGTTACCGGCGACACTCCGGGCACCGCTAAGGAAATCGGCAGGCAGATCGGTCTTTGGAACGATGCGTCTGATTCCGAAAAAAATATTATCACCGGTGTAGAATTCGCAGAACTCAGCGACAGTGAATTAAAAGAGCGCGTTGGCGATTTCAAAATAATAGCCCGTGCTCGACCGATGGATAAAAAACGGCTTGTCGAAGCCCTACAATCCAATAATGAAGTTGTTGCGGTGACAGGCGACGGTACTAACGATGCGCCGGCACTGAAAGCGGCCCATGTGGGTCTTTCGATGGGTGACGGTACTTCTGTCGCTAAAGAAGCATCGGATATTACTATTGTGGACAATTCTTTTGCTTCAATCGGAAGAGCTGTTATGTGGGGCAGATCACTGTACCAGAATATCCAGCGCTTCATTCTGTTCCAGATGACTGTAAACGTTGCAGCATGTCTCATCGTGCTTTGTGGCTCCTTTATGGGAATGCAGTCACCGCTCACCGTTACTCAAATGCTGTGGGTTAACCTTATTATGGATACATTTGCCGCCATGGCACTCGCATCACTTCCCCCTTCACATTCGGTAATGAAGGAAGCTCCCCGCTCACGTGAAGCATTTATAATCAACCGTCCGATGTGGCAATCCATAATCGGAGTCGGTGGTGCGTTTTTCTTGTTGCTGCTTGGTTTACTTTACTATTTCGAACACACCGATATTACATCGCTGACACAGATCGGATCAGTCCCCGTAGGTGAAAATACCGGTCTGTCACCCTATGAACTCTCACTGTTCTTTACCATTTTCGTATTCCTGCAGTTCTGGAACATGTTCAATGCACGCGCATTCGAAACCGGACGTTCGGCATTCCATTTTAAAGACTGTGGTGGATTTGTCCTCATCGCTTTTGCGATAATCATTGGTCAGATCGCCATAGTGACTATTGGAGGAGAATTTTTCAATGTAGTTCCGCTTAAGGTTTCGGACTGGGCAATAATCATCGGAGCAACATCGGTGGTTCTATGGGTAGGTGAAATTGTGCGCCTGTTCTCGCCTAACAACAATTGATACAACCGGATATATACCACAAAGGCAGTCTAACAAATGTTTAGGCTGCCTTTGTGATTTTCAAGACATCTGGTCACACAGATGTCTGAAATATAAATCACTCCTCTGTGCGATCAAGCTTATCCTCCTCATCAAGTTTGAAGTAGTGGGCAAGAACTGCTATAAAACGGGAGATCTGATTTATAGCCTCTTGAGTGGCAGGAGTAATTTCACGTTGTTGCAGACGCAACATCAGCATCCCGTAAAGAGCGGTAAAGCAGGTTTCGATCTCCCCCACTTTATTCTCTCCAGCCTTAGAACGGAGATCCACAATGTACGGCAAAGTCTTATAAAATTCTTCAGTATATTTAGGGAATTTAGGATCTTTGAGCAAAGCCTGATGCAATTCAACAAGCTGAATAATTACGTTTTTTGAGAGTTGCAGATGTCCCGAAGGTTCTATTCCCTCTCGACGCATCATGTCAATCAGAGATTCATACCACTCGGTGAGCTCACGATCCTTTGCCTCATCAAGATGCTGAGGCTCGATAATATTCTTATGGATTTTATCGAGATCGAGACCATTCGCACGAATCAGATCCTCAACGTGCCACATGTAGATCAGATATTCCGCTACGTTTTCTTTTCGTTTTTGAGATGCTATATACATGACTTTCAGTTATTCTTTTTCCGGAGGAACTCCCTCCGGAAATAATAACAAAAAAAGCGGTGAAAAATTTTGCTGTTTTAAAAAAACTCTCTAACTTTGCATCGTCAAAAGCGAAAGAGCTTGCGATTGACAACACATCATTGTCTTGTGGTGTAATGGTAGCACGTCGGATTCTGGTTCCGCCTGTGGGAGTTCGAATCTCTCCAAGACAACAAATATCATTGTTTATGAAGAGTCGAACCGAACGGTTTGACTCTTTGCTTTTTTACTCTTTTAGTTTGCCTATATCACCGACAAATCGTATCTTTGTAGCGCAATGACAGATGACCGTACACATTCAGCGGCAATGGCAGCCTTCACTACGTATATGAATTGCCACGGTATGCGCAAGACATCCGAGCGATATGCCATTTACGAACGCTTACTCGCCATGCCTCATCACTTCTTCATCGACGACCTGTATGGCGAGATGGAGACTGCGGGGTATCATGTAAGCAGGGCAACCATATATAATACGGTCAACATGCTTGTGGATGCCGGCTTGGTTCGACGTCATAAATTCGGTAATGCTCCGGCACAGTATGAAAAAATTTCCGGTCCTGCCCGTCACCATCATCTGGTATGTACGATCTGTGGCAAAGTTCGTGAGATTGTAGATCCGGCAGTGGATGCAGTTATCGAGCAGCGGTCATTCAAAGGATTCACTCCCCTCTACACCGAGCTAAGCATTTACGGTATATGCCGCCAATGTCAGCGCTCTCGTCCACAATCAAAGTAAACATCAAAAAGCAAAACTGACTAATCTGATAAATCTGATGAAAGTCGATGTTCTATTAGGCCTCCAATGGGGCGACGAAGGTAAAGGTAAAGTTGTCGATGTGCTCACTCCCCGATACGATGTTGTGGCACGCTTTCAAGGTGGTCCGAATGCGGGTCACACTCTTGAATTCGATGGAAAAAAATATGTGCTCCGCTCTATTCCGTCCGGTGTATTTCAGTACGGACAGATAAATGTCATCGGTAACGGTGTGGTACTTGATCCGATTCTTTTCCGTGAAGAAGCGGAAGCACTCGCTGCTTCCGGGGTGGATTTGACCAAGGTGCTGAAAATATCGCGCAAAGCACACCTTATTCTGCCTACTCACCGTCTGCTGGATGCGGCGAATGAAGCTGCAAAGGGCGGTAAAAAAATCGGTACAACAGGTAAAGGTATAGGTCCCACATACACTGACAAAATAAGCCGTAACGGTATGCGACTCGGTGATACTCTTTTATCTGATTACAAAGAAAGATACTCAGCGGCTCGCGACCGTCACTTGTCAATGCTCGCATCCCTCGGTTACGAACCTGATGCTGAAAGCCTTGCAAAGCTTGAGGCTGAATGGCTCGATGCTGTTGAATATTTACGTAAATACGACATCATCGATAGCGAGTTTTTTATCAACCGTCAGATTTCAGAAGGAAAGCGCGTCCTGTGTGAAGGCGCTCAGGGAACGATGCTCGACGTGGATTTCGGATCATATCCTTATGTTACGTCCTCAAACACCATAACCGCAGGTGCATGTACCGGTCTTGGAGTCGCTCCATCTCGAATCGGTAATGTATTCGGTATTTTTAAAGCCTATTGCACCCGTGTAGGTGCCGGACCGTTTCCTACGGAACTTTTCGATGAAACAGGAAAGACTATTCGTGATCTCGGTCATGAATACGGTGCCGTTACAGGTCGTGAACGTCGCTGTGGGTGGATTGATCTTGTAGCACTCCGTTATGCGATAATGATTAATGGTGTAACCAAGCTAATCATGATGAAAAGCGATGTCCTTGACGGGTTTGATACAATTAAGGCTTGCGTAGCATATGAAATTGACGGCGAACGTGTTACTGACTTCCCTTACACTGTTGACGATGAACGTGTAAAACCCGTTTATGTCGAGCTCCCCGGTTGGAAAACCAATATGTCTGACGTAAAATCAGAGGAGCAGTTCCCGAAAGAATTCCGTGATTATATCGCGTTCCTTGAACGTGAACTCCAGACTCCCATCACTATCGTCAGTGTAGGTCCTGACCGTACACAGACCATCGAACGCTAATCATTTACGATATAGAGAATCCGTCAAAGCAGAATACCCTACCTATGACGGATTCTCATTTTTATTTTCACCTTAAATCCAAGCTACTTATGGCAAAAGTAAAACCATTCAAGGGTATCCGTCCCCCGAAAGAACTCGTAACAGAAGTTTCATCACGTCCTTATGATGTGCTCAACAGTGAGGAAGCGCGTGCCGAAGCAAACGGCAACCCGCGTTCACTATACCGCATCATTCGTCCGGAAATTGATTTTGAACCCGGAACTGACGAACACGACGAACGTGTTTATGCACGTGCCCGGGACAATTTCGAAACTTTCCGTCGTGAAGGATGGCTTGTCAGCGATGACCGGGATCATTATTATATTTATGCTCAAACAATGGACGGACGCACACAATACGGAATCGTACTCGCAGCCTCTGTCGACGACTACATGTCCAGTGTAATCAAAAAGCATGAACTTACCAGACGTGATAAGGAAGAAGACCGTATGAAACATGTGCGTGTCAACAATGCAAACATCGAACCGGTATTCTTCGCTTTTCCCGACGATGAGGTATTACAGGATATCATCGACCGCGTGACAAAAGGAGAGCCGGAATACAATTTTACATCATCTGAAGGGTTCGGTCATCATTTCTGGGTAATTGATGATAATGATATCATTGATACTATAACTCAAAGATTTGATGCCATGCCCGCACTGTATATTGCAGACGGGCACCATCGTACCGCAGCCGCCGCATTAGTAGGTCATGAGAAGGCAAGCAACAACCCGTCTCATACCGGAAATGAGGAATACAACTATTTCCTCGCTGTAGCGTTCCCGGCTTCTCACTTACGTATCATAGATTATAACCGTGTAGTACGCGACCTGAACGGTCTTACCCCTGAAGGACTTCTCGAACGACTTTCTGAACACTTCGACATAGTTCCTCACGGAACTGAACAATTCCGCCCGGATAAACTGCATAGTTTCTCCCTGTATGTCGACGGTAAATGGTATGAGCTCACTGCTCACCCCGACACTTACGATCCGAATGATCCTATAGGAGTACTTGATGTCACTATATCAAGTGATCTTATATTACGCGATATTCTCGGTATTCATGATCTGCGTTCCGACAAGCGTATTGACTTTGTTGGCGGAATCAGAGGTCTTGACGAACTCAAACGTCGCGTCGACAGCGGAGAAATGGCAATGGCGCTCGCTCTATATCCCGTATCGATGGAACAACTGATGAATATTGCAGATTCCGGTTCGATAATGCCACCGAAAACAACATGGTTTGAACCAAAATTGCGTTCCGGTCTTGTGATCCATTCACTGGACAACTGACAATGTACCTGACCAACCTGACTACAACATCATTTCACATCGCGCCGGGCGAATATTCAGTCGTCTGGCTGCGATGGATGTTGCGACGTCAGATCATCCCGGTTATCTGCCTCATAAGTGCCTGTATATTTATCGGGTGCTTTGACATACGTTATGCAATATCGATATGCATGCTAACAGCGGTAATAATTCCTTTCATAGCACTTTTATTGTGGGACCGCGCGATACGTTCGGCATCTATATCCGGTTCTTTACGACAACAGACTGTCACAGTAACCGATCGCAAGGTAATAATTAAATATGACGATGATGACCCGCGTAATTATCTTTCAGCTTCCGTTAAAGGTGAGAGTGATATTATTTCAAGACATCTGATAATCCGTATTGACGGGAATAAGGTGCCGTTGATTATACCGACTGATTCGATAGTTGCATTATCTGATTCCCCCGACACTTTCTAATGTATTGTCATGTTTAAACTTATGCTAATTGCCGGAATGGGCGGATTTATTGGAACATGCACTCGCTTTTTGGCGGGTCGCATCATGACCGGTATTAATCTGTTTGGATTTCCTGCAGGAACTTTTGCCGTCAATCTCGCTGGGTGCTTCCTGATAGGATTACTGACCGGATATGCTGAAAAGACACAAGCACTTTCCAAAGAAAGCGCCGTTTTGCTAATCACAGGATTTTGCGGGGGATTTACAACTTTTTCAACCTATGCATCTGAAATATGGAATCTTGGATCACGGCAGGAATGGGTTTCTGCGATCTCATACCTTCTTGCCAGTATAATATTGGGTGTGGCACTTGTAGGTTTAGGAAGGCATGTTATCCGTTAAAAGCGGAATAAACCGCGTGCATTAGCAGTGGTAACGTTTGTAATTTCTTCAACGCTGCGCTCTAAAACCCCGGCACATTTGTTACAAATATTTACTAAAAAAGCACTTTCATTGCGCTTCCCTCTGTGAGGTACCGGAGCCAGATAAGGAGAATCGGTTTCCAGGAGCAGACGGTCGGAAGTTATCTCCCGTATAGTATCATCGAGTTTCGCATTTTTGAATGTAGCGATACCATTGATTCCGAAAAACAAATCGTTCCGCGAACGCACACGTTCCACATCATGGGATGAACCACCGAAGCTATGCATTACCCCGGTCAGTCCATGATAACCGCTGAGCACTTCAAGAGTCTCGTCCAACGCCTCGCGGCAATGAATAATTACCGGAAGATTCATCTTTGCTGCAAGATCACACTGGTAATCAAAGACCTTCATCTGTTCATTCCGGAATGAACGATCCCAATAGAGATCCAAACCAATCTCACCGATAGCAACGAAACTCTCCGGAGAATATCTTAATTCACCATCAATTACAGCAAGCATGTCGCGCCAGTCTTCCACAACTTCCGTAGGATGCAGCCCCATTGCCATACGGGTTGTTTCCGGTCGTAGTGCATGAAGAGATTTCATTCTCCTGATCGTATCAACTCCGACATTTGGAAGAATCATCATCCCGACACCGGCAGCCATAGCCCGGTCAACAGCAGCCGCGCCACCATCCTCATCGAACTCGGCAAGATACATATGGGTATGGGTATCCGTTAAGAAATTTCCCGTCATACCACTCTTGAACAAAGTTTATTGGTAAGATTTATAAAAAATTGCTTTGAATCCTCATTTATATCTGCCTCATTCAAGGAAGCAATTGCCTGAGCAGAATAGTGATCAATTAATTTACAGATACGTTCAGGAAGTCCGGCTCTGTCGTAAAGTTCTCGAACTCTTGATATCTTCTCATCTGGGATCAGATCATTTCCAAAAAGACCGGTTATCTCCCGTGACCTTTTATCATTCATTGCGGCTATCGATAACCATGTTTTTTTGTCATTCAGTATATCACCGCCGACTTCCTTTCCGAAAAGAACCACATCACCGTAAGTATCAAGATAGTCATCACGCAACTGGAAAGCGAGTCCGAGCATTTCACCATACCTGTAAAATATCTCTACCAAACGCTCCGAAGCACCGGCAACCAGAGCGCCCATCGCACAAGCACATCCCAACAGAACAGACGTTTTCAGACGTATCATCTCGATGTATTCGTTTTCCGTAACATCAGTACGCTTTTCGAAATCGATATCATATTGCTGTCCGCGATATACATCCATGGCTGTCCTGTTAAACAGATTGTTCATCTCCACAAAACGTTTTGGATCTCTGTGCGCATTATCAGCAAGAATCATCGATGCATAAGTCAACATGGCGTCACCTGAAAGAATAGCAGTAGTTTCATTCCATTTCCGATGTACTGTCGGACGTCCGCGTCGTAAATCGGCATGATCCATGACATCATCGTGTAAAAGCGTGAAATTATGAAATATTTCAATAGCAAGCGCAGGCATTATCGCCTCTTTTACACTTGCTCCTACAGCCTCTGCGACTGCCAGAGTAAGCATCGGTCGCAGACGCTTACCGCCACAATCAAGTGCGTATCGTACGGGAGCAAACAGTCCCTCCGGTTCAGCAGGGAACTTCAATTCTGCCAATGCTTTCTCTATAATATTTCGATATTGTTCTGTATTATGCATGTAAGAATGATTTACTTATTTTTTAGGGCACGCCGGAAACGTTTTAACAAAATCGAATCAGACTTGTAAATATTTTCTACATTCCCGGTCAAATCGATCTTCATTGACTGAGTGTTCAATACTTCCGCTACACGTTCGGGTGACGCCGAGAGGACAAGCATCTTAGCCTGTAATGAATCCGGTAACAATAAAAATACCGAATCAAGAGAACGATCAAATGCCTTACCGGCTCCCGGGTTACGCTGATCCAGCGAGTCGTGAATAGCTTTGAAAAGCTCTGATGCGTATTGCCGTTTATCTAATCCCGCAGATGTCATCCACTCAGACATTATTACCGCTGCTTCCGACGGCGTAAGAAAGGATGCCAGACGTCCGCCTTCCGATGCTGCGGTAGAATCAGGAAATATGGCATAGACTGTTTCTGTCGACTTCTTCCCACATCCGGGAATAAGCCAAGTCATCAAAACTCCTAAAATTGCGAATAACCTGATCCTGATTGTTCTCATCCCCTTAATGCAGGATTAAACTGTTACTCACAGTTTCAGCGCGAGAATACACGCTGAAATATTTCAAGCTGTGGCAATATCGATTTACTCCAGTACTGAGTAGTATGTCCGCCGGGACCTGTTATAAACGTGTGATATATACCTCGTGCATTCAAGGCGCTGTCGAGCTGGCAATTTACTTTATAGAAAAAGTCGTCCGTACCGCAGTCGGTCACAATAGTAAGCGCACCCGGCTCAAGACGGTCAAGCTGACTCATGACTGTGCTTGATTTCCATAAATCAGGATTCTCGTCACGCGTGCCAAGAGCGTCATCCAGATTCCATCGTCCGGGGAACGGTGTAAAATCCACCCCTCCCGAAGTGCTTCCTGCTGCCGAAAAGAGATCCTGGTGACGAATTGCAAGCCAAAGTGCACCGTGACCACCCATACTGAGACCTGTAATCGCACGTCCGGTACGGTCAGCGCGCGTGCGGTAATTTGCATCTATATACGGAATCAGTTCACTTACGAAGAAGGTCTCCATCTGCATTTCCGGTCGACGCGGCGAATCAAAATACCAGCTGTTCATCCCTGATGGAGTGACAATAATCATATCGTAAGCCGAGGCTATACTGTCAATGGGAACAAAACTGCCCCAGCTGTTGCAATGACCGCCATGTCCGTTGAGAAGGTACAGAACCGGATACTCCTTTTCATCACCTTCCACAAAATAAGATGACGGGAGCGCCACATTTACCCGCATTGGTTGCGGAAGATTCGCTGAACTGATTGACAGTGAATCGACACGACCGGGCACTGCCGATTCGGTATGACCGGTCTTCATGGCAAAAGCGCTGAAAAGCGCTGCACAACCGATGAGTGATACCATCATCGGGGCGATAAGGATCTTTTGTATTTTCATGATGCAAAAATAATCAATTTTGAGTAATTTTGCATACAAAAAATGAATCTTGATAAGATGGGTTACAATGATAAAACTATAGCAGTGATAGTTGCCATGCAAAAAGAACTGGATCTGCTTCTTCATCTGATAGATAATACTAAAACCGTTGAGACAAAAGATGCAGTATATCACGAAGGTAGCATAAACGGACATAAAGTAATAGCAACAAAGTGTGGTATTGGCAAAGTAAACGCAGCTATCGGCACTAAATCGCTAATCGACAGATATAATCCTTCGCTTGTCATTAATAGCGGGGTTGCCGGCGGTGCAGGTAACGCAGCCGGGATTCTTGATGTTGTTGTCGCTGAAACCGTCGCATATCACGATGTTTGGTGCGGACCCGGTACCGATCACGGAGTTGCTGCAGGATGCCCCGACCGGTTCACATGTGATCCTCGCATCACTTCACTTGAATGTCTCAAGGTCACCGGTAATCTTAAACACGGTATGATTGCTTCGGGTGATATTTTTATCAGCCGCCCCGAAGAAGTCGGGCATATCAGGACTCTCTATCCCGATGTAATGGCTGTGGATATGGAATCGGCAGCTATAGCCCAGGTTTGTTATCTATGTAAAGTCCCCTTTGTATGTATCAGGGTTATAAGTGATACTCCCGGAGCCGCCGATAATATCAGTCAGTACGATACATTCTGGGACGATGCACCACGTCATACTTTTGAAATTCTTAAAACTGTTCTTGGACATATTCCTGCTGAATTATGAAAAAAATTCCCAGTTTCACTGTAAATCACCTGATACTTCGTCGAGGAATATACATTTCGAGAATCGACACAACACCTTCAGGTGACATACTGACTACTTTTGACATACGCATGACCGAACCGAACCGGCAACCGGCTCTAAAACCCGAAACTCTTCATGCTATTGAGCATCTTGCTGCCACTTGGTTACGGAATCACCCAAAATGGGGACCGAGAACCATTTACTGGGGACCTATGGGATGCTGTACCGGAAATTACCTCATTCTTTCAGGCGAGTGGACACCCGAACAGATTGCACCCGTAATTAAAGAATTGATGCAATGGATTGCATCATTCGAAGGTGAAATCCCGGGAGCGTCTCCACGCGATTGCGGAAATTATAGTTTCATGGATCTTGGAGATGCGCGCTTCCAGGCTGCAAAATTTGCGGAGGAAGTACTGGAATCTATCGGTCCTGAATCGATGAACTATCCCGAATGAAAGACCTCAAAGCTATAAAAGGTAGTTTTTATATAGCCCGCCTTATTGCTGAAGGTGAGCATGAAACTCAAGATTTCAAGTTCGCCATCAGCGATGCCCGAAAAATAGCCCGCTCTCTTTCTGCTTTTGCTAATTGCAGAGGGGGACACTTGTTAGTAGGAGTAAAAGATAACGGCTCCATTGCCGGTGTCCGTAACGAGGAAGATATATATGTAATTGAACAGGCAGCGGAAATGTATTGCCGACCTGCTCAGAGACTTACATTCACGAAGTTCGTTACTGACGGTGGTGCGATTGTCATACGCGCAGAGATTGAGAAGGCAGTTCGTCGCCCGGTTTTGTCGCAGGAACCTGACGGGCATTGGCGTGCTTATATGCGTGTAGCTGATGAAAATATAGCGGCATCTTCTTTAATGGTTCGTGGATGGCAGAGGCAATACAGCGAGAATTCCCGTTCTCTGACATTCTCCGAAGTTGAGCAACGTTTGCTTTCAGTAATAACGGAGAGAGAAAAAATAACACCTGAACAGTTTATGATAACTGCAGGAGTATCTCGGAAAAGGAGTGAGGAAGCTATCGTTTCGCTTCTCGCCCTGGGTGCTGTGGATTGGATTCACACCCCCGAAGGCTGGTTGATTACATTGCCGAAAGACGACTTTTAATCACTTTTAGTGAGCAGAGTTGTATTTTCAAGGGTATTTTTCATCATTTTAGGGTATATGTCAATTCATAGGATAGTAGTAATTTTGTATTGGATAATTACAAATGATTGATACATACTAACCGTTAAGGTAATCTATTTTAGAAAAAGGAAATAACGGCGTGAAGCAATTTGTGAAAATAGCTCCATGCCGTTCTTTTTATTCTCAGAATATAACGCTTATAGCTACAGTTGCAGAATGCGTCTGAAAGTCTACGACCGGAAGAGATGAGACCGAAACATTTTCCGGTGTCCAGTCAAACAGACGTTTCTCAAAAGGTAATATTAATTTGGCGAGTTGAGCACATCCTACTCCAATACCTGCACCAACAACTACGTCACTCACCCAATGCCGCTCGCCACAAACACGCATTATACCGGTCAATGTAGCTATGCCATAACCAATCCAACCAGTATTACGTCCATAGGTTATCCGAAGCAGTTCCGCACCCATAAATGCTCTTGCCGAGTGTCCTGACGGAAAGCTTGACCAATCCGATCCATCGGGACGTCGCCTGTCTATAAGTCGCTTTGTCGGCTGTATAACTACTTCCGTCAACAGTTCCCCGGTTACGACAAGTGTCATCCGATCGCGCCACTCATATTTGTTACTGCTATGCCAGGCATCAGGGACTATCATCAGCACGTCAGGCACAAACTGCATGATGTCGTCTACATGATGCATTGGATGTGTACCAATATGCTCACGGACTTCATTATCAACCCACTCGATCGGATTTTTTGCAACACAACAAGGAGCAACAACAGCGCCTGCAACCAGAAGCCACAAGCGCTGTCGAATGAGTCTTTTCAACATGTAAATCATGCTGTCACTTCAGCAACCACCTCTTTAACGGCGTTTGCCAACGCATCGGCATGTTCTTCCGTATCAGCCTCTGCATAAATACGGATAATAGGTTCAGTGTTTGATTTGCGCAAATGAACCCAACCATCGGCAAAATCAATCTTGACACCGTCAATTGTAGTAACCTCTTCCGATGCATATTTGTCACGGACGGCTGCAAGAACAGCATCAACATCAATTGCCGGAGTAAGTTCTATCTTATGCTTTACGATAGCATACGGAGGATAACCGGCTTTGAGTTCACTTACAGTTTTACCGCTCTTTGCAAGCAGTGTAAGGAAAATTGCTACACCGACAAGGGCGTCACGTCCATAATGGGCAGCCGGATAAATCACGCCACCATTGCCTTCACCTCCGATAACCGCACCGGTTTCTTTCATTTTGGTAACTACATTCACTTCTCCTACGGCTGAGGCAGTATAGGTACAGCCATGAGCACGTGTCACATCACGCAAAGCTCGTGAGGAGCTTAGATTGCTTACCGTAGATCCCGGTGTATGTTTAAGAATATAATCAGCTACTGCCACTAAGGTATATTCTTCGACAAACATTTCACCGTTTTCCATAACGATGGCAAGACGATCTACGTCAGGATCGACCACAAAACCAACATCAGCAGCTCCATCACGCATAAGATTGGCGATCTGAGTGAGATTGGCAGGAATGGGTTCGGGAGTGTGAGCGAATTTTCCGGTAGCCTCACAGTTGAGTTCCACAATGTTCTTAACACCTAAAGCTCGAAGTAACTGAGGAATGACTATACCTCCAACTGAATTGACCGCATCAACAGCAACGGTAAATCCAGCCTCAGATATTGCCTTAGAATCGACAAGTTCCAATGCAAGAACCTGTTCTATATGACGGCGAGTCCATGTTTCATTTACTATCTCATGACCGAGTTGGTCAACCTCTGCATAATCAAAATCCTCTGCCTCTGCTATGCGTAGCACCTCGCGACCCTGAGCATCGTTCAGAAATTCACCTTTTTCATTAAGAAGTTTCAACGCATTCCATTGTTTAGGGTTATGACTGGCAGTTATTATTATACCACCGCAGGCTCCCTCGCCGGTAACTGCAACTTCAGTAGTCGGAGTGGAAGCAAGTCCGATATTTACGACATCAAAACCCATCGCGCAAAGAGTCGAAACCACAATGGAACTAACCATCGGACCTGACAATCGTGCGTCACGACCTACTACAATAGGTCTTTGAGGATCAGTGGCAGTGCGACGGATAAATGTAGCATATGCTGAAGTGAATTTCACTATATCAAGAGGGGAAAGTCCCTCGCCGGGAGCGCCGCCAATGGTGCCGCGAATACCCGAAATCGATTTGATCAGAGACATAATTGGTTATGATTTAAGTCGGTTACTCTTTAGTTTACAACAGATTTATGGTACTTATATCTGACTCTTGAAATAGCGTACACGATATAGATACGGTGTTACATAACCCTGTTCTTTAGCAGGACCATAGCTGGACTTGATGACGATGTTGACCTCGCAATTCAATCTCAGGAATTTCATGGGTTGCTGAAGACCGGTACCCCATGTTTGTGATGAAAAATCCGTATAGTCGTCAAACTTAAAATAGGTCGGATCATCGAGCATGTTATTGGAGTTACCGGACCACATGTTGGGTTCAATAGTTCCGTAATAATAGGTCAGCGAATAACGCATTGAACGGAAATAAATTACCTGACCTTCAACAGCTTTTTCCCCATCTCCGGGATCAAGAACCTGCATGTAGATGCTGTTCTCCTCATCAAGAAGGTAATAGGGGGCATCGGGACCTGTTTCGAATACAGAGTCCGCCGGAATATGATCAATTACTTTATTGTCGGATAGAAAACGATTGACTGAATGACTCTCTTCAGTTAGAAGTTCAGCATAGCTTTTGGAGTCGCTGCACGAGCTAAATCCCATAAGTAACAGTACGGAACCTAACAAGGCGAATATATTCAAAACACAATTTTTTGTCATATTTTATTTTTTTCGGGTACAAACTTACTCAAAATTTCGGGATTAAAAGCAATTTTGATCATTTTGCTTGAACAAAAATTGTTAACACATCAGTTCCCCGGAAGATATTTGTCAAACTGTGGCATCGAATCTATAGTAATCCTGAAGGCTTCGTCAACCGAGGCATGTATATCTCCTCCTGCAGCATTCAGATGTCCGCCCCCACCAAAACATTCACTGCAGAACTTGTCCACCGGAAAAGTGCCTTTACTACGCATCGACACTTTCACATAACGAAGCTCCATATCCTCCCGGAGAAATACCGAGTAGACCACTTCCGGAATTTCCAACGGTATGTTAACCAACCCCTCTGTCATTCCCTTTACATAATCGAATTGACGTAAATCTTCAGCTGACAATTTTATAACTGCCGCACGGTGAGCCGGCAAATAAATCATACGTTGAGAAAGGGCAAAACTTTGCAGGCGCAAACGGTTTAAAGAACTTGTACGGAACAAAATGGTATATAGTCTGTCTTTGTCAACACCAAATTCAAGTAAATCCGATACAACAAGATATAGCTGAGGATCAAGGGAGTTATAAGCCAATCCACCTGTATCGGTCAGCACACCGGTCATGAGACACTCCGCAGATTCTCTGTCAAGGTAATCAGTAAACCCAAGCTGGTGCAAAATTCGGTAAAACAACACGCATGTAGAGGACTGGTCAGGACGTGAGAACATAAGATTCACGCTCAATTCAGGTTTTAGATGATGATCAATCATCACCTTAAAGGCTTTTGAATCCTCAACTGAAGGTCCTATCTTATCTATGCGTTTTACTGAATTGAAATCAAGACACAGCAGTAAATCACAATATTTAATCAGTACATGTGCCCTGTCAGGTTTGGCTGAGGCAACTACTATTTTATCAAATCCAGGCAGAAAAGAAAGATTCTCAGGTGGCATATCAGGTGTGACCAGAACCGCCTCCTTCCCCATTGAACGCATCACAGCTACGGCAGCCAACGATGAACCGAGTGCATCTCCGTCGGGCGACAGATGACATACGACAGTGATTTTGTGCGATCTTTTTATGGCTTCAGCCAAAAGATCAATTTCATGCTGTTCAAATAACGGTGCCAGTAGGGTAGCCATACTTAATCTTTGGTTCCAAGTTCGACAAGAGCACCTGTTGATGGATTGAAAATAGCGTATGCCGGTGACTTTCGGTCAGAAAACAGAGTAGGATCCAACCCGAACACCACACCAGATTGCGCAAGTTGCATTGTGCGTTCTGCAAAAACGCGACCATCGAATGTCACCTCCACATATGCGTCACCGGGAATACAGTAAGCAAGTCCCCCTTTCGGAAAACGCTTCTCCTCTCCTTTCTCATTAACCGGTAATTCGCCTAATCGGGTAGCGGTTACATCAAGATAAATAGGTTCGCCGGACAAATCTTCTGAATCAACCAGACCGCCTAATTGCGACAGACGTCCGATAATCATATGTAGGTGATCGGTTCCATCAGGTATGACAGTATAAGTGCGTACTTCTGTAGAGGTCTGTTCTGTACCTACAAACATTGCTGTCAGAGCTTCTTCCTGTGATGTCAGATTATCGAGTGCAAGTTGCATAGCTTTTCCATCGGATGGCATCTGGTCAGCTTGTCCTGAGATAATGTCATTACGGCTCTGCCGGAGTTCATATATTTTGGCTGCTGCAAGTTCTGCCCGTTTGGCAGATGATTTGCTTTGAATCATCTCCTCAGTCACTGCTGTACGCGCTGCCGAAGTCTCCAGAACTGTCGGCTTTGCCGGACGTCCTATAGGGAGTGCGACAGGCTCCGGTTTGGGATAGTTCTCCGTATTGACAGCAATCGGAAAACTATTTTCATCGAGTACCATAAAGGGGGTACTTCCTGGTTTGAACTGTACAATATATTGCATTTCCGGATCCGCCACACCATGTGAAGAAAGTGTAATACTTTTTATTACCCATGCCTCGGAATCAACGGTAATCGGATCTATATTCAAGTACTTACGGGAGTATTGATAGAATTCACCCGGACGCCTGACCGTCCGTTCCGCTTCAACTGTAACATCAATAGCTGTAAGTGGTAAAGAATAAATTAGTCCGTATTCGTTAGTCTTGTTGGCTGTCAGACGCTGTGTAGTCTGTGCTAAAACAGGACACACACTCATCGCTGCCACAATAGCGCATAGTGAGTAGTTTATGATTTTATTCATAGAATAGCTAAATGTCATTTCATGAGTAATTTGATAGCTTTACCGATATTTCCGGCTATGTCTCCCGCTGTAACACCGTACTGCCCGTGGACTTCCTCAGCAAGTTCACCGGCTAATCCGTGAACATACATACCTATCAATGCTGCAAGTTCCGGCTTATATCCTTGTGCCAGCAAACCTGTGATAACCCCTGTAAGCACATCACCCGATCCGGGTGTTGCCATTGCCGGAGTTCCGGAACTGTTAAAATAAATTTTTCCATCCGGACGGACAAGGGCTGAATATCTGCCCTTGAGTAGTATCAGCACATTGTACATCTGTGCTACTTCCACTGCCTTGAGCAGACGCTTTTCATTAGAAGTATGCTGATCGAAAAGACGGTCAAATTCCCCTGCATGGGGAGTCAGAATTGATAACGGAGGTAAATGATGCAGCGTGTCCCTTCGACGTGCCAGACAGTTTAGTGCATCAGCGTCAATTACTAAGGGATGTTTCGCATTTTGCTTTATAAATGTATCAATTGCATTCACTGTTGCCTCATGGGTACCCAGACCCGGACCAAGTCCCACAGCCGTAAACTGACGGTCAGAACTAATATTGGTGACAACAATGTCATTTTTATCATACAGGAATAATGCTTCCGGAACTGATGTCTGCAATACTGTGAAACCACACCGAGGTGAATAGACCGACACTTTTCCCGCACCTGACCGTAAGGCTCCGCGAGCCGCCATAACGGCAGCACCCATCATACCGTATGAACCCGCTACAAGAAGAGCATCCCCAAAATCAGCCTTGGACGAGAACTCCGGACGGGGCAACAACAGACGCCTTACATCTGCTTCTTCTACAAGATGATATTTTGTAGGAGTAGAACGAATCACATCCTGATTAAGTCCGATATCGAGAATACGCCACTCACCCACAAGTTCGGCATTATCTCCTATCAAAAACGAAATCCTGGGTGACTCGACCGCGAGAGTGAGTGATGCATGAATAATATTCCGGTTGATACTCTGCGGATTCCACTCTCCGAAAAGTCCGGAAGGTACGTCAATAGAAATTACAGTAGCGCGTGATTCATTAATATATCGGACCAACGAAACAAAGCCTCCCGACAAGGGTGCGGTCAGACCGGAACCGAACAGTCCGTCTACTACTACCCATGAAGGTGACAAAACGGGAAGATCAAAAGTAGTTATAACTTCGGTAAACTGTACACCCGGGAGCTGCAACAGTTCATCACGACATGCCTCACAGTCGGCTGAAAGACGCTTGCCTCCGATATTAAAAAGATACACATCCGGATGAAATCCCTGAGTCTGCAATATCTTGGCTACAATCAGAGCATCGGCACCATTGTTGCCGGATCCTGCAAAGACAGCAACACGTTTGGTAGGGCGCCAACGCGAGGTAATCTCACGTGCCACACCTTCTGCAACACGACCAATCAGTTCGCGTGAAGTCACACCATCGATTTCTATGGTTTTGCGGTCAATGTTCCGCAAGTCTTCAGTAGTGAATAATTTCATGCCTATGAGCTCTTCTTTTCTAATATATTTCACAACCCTTGGTCAGATAACCGGGGTTCCAAAATAATCTGAACACAAAATTAGCAGTTTTTTCTTAGAAGTAGTGGAGAATTTTACTAAATTTGCAACATATTTTTTAATAAGGAATGAGACAAGTAACCTATAAAGGACTGACATTCGAGCCGTACATCGCAAACGACCGGATACAGACCCGCATCAAAGAAATAGCGGAAGAGATTACAGAAGAATATCGCGGAAAAAATCCGCTTTTCATCTGCGTGCTGAACGGTGCCTTTCCGTTTGCTGCCGATCTATTCCGTGCCTGCGATATTGATGCTGAAATCACTTTTATCCGCCTGAAAAGCTACGAAGGGACTTCATCCACCGGAAAAGTCCGGGAAGTTGTAGGTCTCAATGAAGACATCTCCGGACGCCCGGTGATAATAATAGAGGACATCGTCGACACCGGTCACACGATTGTCAATCTACTTGATACACTACGCTCAAAATCTCCTTCCGAAATTAAAATAGCGACTTTGCTGTTCAAGCCCGAATCCCTGAAACATGATATCAATCCCGATTATGTGGGTTTCGAAATACCGTCGAAATTCATCATAGGTTTCGGTCTGGATATTGACGGTCTTGCACGCAATTTATCCGACATCTGGGTGCTCAGCGAAAAATACGACAACTGACCGCATACCGCATCCCATCCGTTTCACAATAACCAATGATCCAAGAAAATGTTTAATCTCGTAGTTTTTGGAGCTCCCGGCAGTGGGAAAGGCACTCAAAGTGCCAAGCTGATCGATGAATACGGGCTCTATCATATTTCAACCGGTGACCTGTTGCGCGATCATATCGCACGAGGCACCGACCTTGGGAAGTTAGCCGACAGCTATATTTCCAAAGGACAGCTTATTCCCGATGATCTGATGATAGATATTCTTTCAGATGTTCTCGACACTAATTCCGAAACCTCCAACGGTGTCATATTCGATGGTTTTCCACGCACTGTACCCCAGGCTCACGCCCTTCGTGATTTACTGAAACGTCGTGGCGCGAAAGTCGATGCTGTAGTAGGTCTTGAAGTTGATGACGAAGAACTGATGGACCGCCTCATCAAACGTGGAAAAGATTCCGGTCGCAGCGATGACAATGCCGAGACCATCGCAAAACGATTAAAAGTATACCATAGCCAGACTAAACCGCTTCGCGATTTTTATGAAGGCGAAGGAACTTACCACAGCATACCCGGCACCGGATCGGTAGAAGACATATTCCATTCTATCCGGAACTCTCTTGCACGGGTTGCCACAGAACATAAAACCAATTCAAAATAACTAAATTCCTTTCATTTTCATCATGAACATTTCACACATTGAACATGTCGGCATAGCCGTCACCTCTCTCGAAGAAGCTATTCCTTTCTACGAAAATATGCTTGGCTTCAAGTGTTTCGCAATTGAAGAAGTTCCCGACCAAAAGGTACGCACAGCGTTCTTCAAAGTAGGCGATACTAAGATAGAACTCCTCGAAGCTACTGCAGAAGACAGTGCAATAGCAAAATTCATCGCCAATAACGGCGGTCGCGGCGGTATCCAGCACATTGCATTCGCAGTGGAGGATGGTGTTGCAAACGCGCTCGCAGAAGTTCAGGAAAAAGGTTGTCGTGTAATAGACAAAGCTCCGCGTCGCGGTGCTGAAGGTCTTAACATTGCATTCCTTCACCCCAAATCGACTGCAGGAACACTCGTAGAGCTTTGTGAGGATCCTAAAAAAGCTTGAACGACAGATCAAGAGAACTATTCAAACCAAAAAAGTCATAATCACTCAGCATGAGCAATCAACTTGAAAAAGTAAAAGAGCTTATCGCTCTCCGTGCCGAAGCTCGTCTCGGCGGTGGCGAAAAAGCAATCCAGAAGCAGCATGAAAAAGGCAAGTACACCGCACGCGAACGTATTGCCCAGCTCCTTGACGAAGGTTCGTTCGAGGAAATCGACATGTTCGTGCGTCATCGCTGCCATAACTTCGGTCAGGAGAAAAAAAGTATTCTCGGCGACGGCGTTGTAACCGGTTTCGGTACTATTGACGGTCGTCCGGTTTATGTATTCGCTCAGGACTTCACCGTTTTCGGCGGTTCACTCTCTGAAACAATGGCGCTTAAGATCTGCAAGATCATGGACATGGCGATGAAAATGGGCGCTCCCGTTATCGGTCTGAACGACTCGGGCGGCGCTCGTATTCAGGAAGGTATCAATGCTCTCGCCGGTTACTCGGAAATCTTCCAGCGCAACATTCTCGCATCCGGAGTTATCCCGCAGATTTCAGGTATTCTCGGTCCGTGTGCAGGTGGTGCCGTATATTCTCCCGCACTCACCGACTTCACCATCATGACCAAGGGAATTTCATATATGTTCCTTACGGGTCCGAAAGTCGTAAAGACTGTGACCGGTGAAAACGTGACACAGGAAGAACTCGGTGGTGCTACTGTACATTCACAGAAAAGTGGTGTAGCTCATTTTGCAGCTGAAGACGGCGAGGAATGTCTCTCGATCATCCGCAAGCTGTTCGGTTACATACCTCAGAACAATATGGAGGAACCGCCGGTAGTAGAGTGCAACGATCCCATCGACCGTCTCGAAGATTCTCTTAATGAAATCATCCCCGACTCTGCCAACCGTCCTTACGACATGTACGAAGTTATCGGTGCTATTATCGATAATGGAGAATTTCTGGAAGTTCAGCGTGAATATGCACGCAATATTATCATCGGCTTCGCCCGCTTCAACGGTCAGGCTGTTGGTATAGTAGCCAACCAGCCTAAATTCCTTGCCGGTGTACTTGATTCAAATGCATCTCGCAAAGCCGCACGTTTCGTACGTTTCTGCGATGCGTTCAATATTCCTTTGGTAACTTTGGTTGACGTTCCCGGATTCCTCCCCGGTACACACCAGGAATATAACGGTGTGATCCTGCACGGTGCCAAACTTCTTTATGCTTATGGTGAAGCGACAGTACCTAAGGTAACAGTCACACTCCGCAAGAGCTATGGCGGTAGCCACATCGTGATGAGCTGTAAGCAACTCCGCGGCGACATGAACTACGCATGGCCTACTGCAGAAATCGCAGTTATGGGCGGTGCAGGCGCCGTAGAAGTACTTTATGCTAAAGAAGCTAAAGCATCCGAAAATCCCGCTCAGGTTCTCAAAGAGAAAGAAGACGAATACAACAAGCTGTTCTGCAACCCTTACAACGCAGCCCGCTACGGTTATATCGACGATGTTATCGAACCGCGTAACACGCGTTTCCGCATCATCCGCGCCCTTCAGCAGCTCGCTACTAAAAAAGTGGTTAATCCGCCTAAGAAACACGGAAACATACCTCTTTAATATATCTCCACGCATTTCAGCAAACCAGATTTATGAAAAAAATATTAATTTGCCTTATCCTCGCTATCGCATGTCTTGCCCCCGAGCTTAGCGCTCAAGGTCGGCGCGGACTTCGTATCAACGAGGTGATGGTGCAGAACGAATCCAACTATGTCGATGACTACGGAAGGCATGGTGCATGGATCGAGCTGTTTAATACCAACTTCAGCCCGATGGAGATCTCGAGTATCTTCCTTACGAATGATCCGAATAATCCAACCATGTACCCCGTTCCGCTCGGCGATGTTAATACCCGTATCCCCAAACGCCAGCATGTGCTGTTCTGGGCTGATGGAGAACCATCGAAGGGTACGTTCCATGTCAATTTCACACTTGATCCTTCACGCGAAAACTGGATAGGTATATATGATGCCGACGGTAAAACCCTGATTGATGAAGTTACGGTGCCGGCAGGAATGATTCCCGATGTTACTTATGCACGGGTTGAGGACGGAGTAGGCACCGGAAGTGAAGCTTGGGAAATACGCAACCCGGCTGAAGGTAAGATCGTCACCCCGAGTAGCGCCAACATAATCCGTGATACTAATGACAAAGTAGATACTTTCCGCGAAAAAGACGCCAGTGGAGCCGGTCTTACTGTAATGGCTATGTGCATAGTATTCACAGCGCTTCTTCTGCTTTGTATCTGTTTCTACATTATCAGTGCTATCGGTGCCCGCAATTCGAAAAGTAACAAAATGCGTGCACAAGGTATTAACAAATCTGAAAATGTGGCAGCAGAACATCACGAAGTTGATTCCGGTGAAGTTATTGCAGCTATCGGTATGGCACTCCATGATCATCTTGATGCTCACGATCGTGAAAACACAGTGCTTACTATTCACAAGATCAGACGTCCGTACTCACCGTGGAATTCAAAAATACATGGTATGAGACATATGCCCGAACGTCACTGAGAAAGTACATATTCCAATCAATTAAAAATCTATTACGGATAAAATTCTCATGAAAGAATACAAGTATAAGATCAATGGCAATACCTATAAGGTTAATGTCGGCGACATAGAGAACAATATTGCGAAAGTCGAGGTAAACGGCGTTCCTTACAACGTAGAGATCGCTACTCAGGCAGCCGCACCGGTAAATGTGGTTAAAGCTCACCGTCCGTCAGCGGCTCCACGTACCGAGGCAGGTGCTCCGGTTATTACTAAATCCGCACCGGCACCCGCAAACGGATATTCAGTTAAGGCTCCCCTACCCGGTACCGTTCTTTCTATCAACGTAAAAGTAGGCGATACTGTCAAAGCTTCCGATACGGTTATCATACTTGAAGCCATGAAGATGGAAAACTCCATTCATGCAGGTCGCGATGGACGTGTTGCCTCTATCAGCGCTACCCAGGGTGCAGCTGTTCAGGAAGGCGATGTTCTCATCACATTAGAATGATCAAACCATTAATCCAAGTTTGATATGTCATTCAGTGATTTTATAATGCAGAATCTGACACAGTTCTGGCATCTGACAGGCTTCTATAACGCAACCTGGGAGCATCTTGTCATGCTTTGTGTCGGACTCTTCTTCATCTGGCTCGCCATTAAGAAAGATTTCGAGCCCATGCTTCTTGTTCCGATTGGTTTCGGTATGCTCATCGGTAATATTCCGTTCAACCCCGATGCAGGTCTTGAGATCGGCATCTATGAGGAAGGATCAGTGCTCAACATCCTTTACAACGGTGTGAGTGCGGGCTGGTATCCTCCTCTGATATTCCTGGGTATAGGTGCCATGACAGATTTTTCCGCACTGATCGCCAATCCTAAGCTTATGCTTATCGGAGCGGCTGCACAGTTCGGTATTTTCGGAGCATATATGGTTGCGCTTCTTCTCGGTTTTGCACCGGATCAGGCAGGCGCTATTGCTATTATCGGTGGCGCTGATGGTCCTACAGCTATTTTCATTTCTTCAAAACTCGCTCCTAACCTCATGGGTGCCATCGCAGTGTCGGCATACTCATACATGGCTCTTGTGCCTGTGATCCAACCCCCGATCATGCGATTGCTTACAACCAAAAATGAGCGGTTAATAAAAATGAAACCGGCTCGTGCCGTTGCACAGAACGAAAAGATCATCTTCCCTATCGTAGGTCTGCTTCTCACCTGCTTCGTTGTTCCGTCAGGTATACCCCTTCTCGGTATGTTATTCTTCGGTAATCTTTTGCGTGAGTGCGGTGTAACCACACGTCTTGCCAAAACAGCCAGCAATGCACTTACCGACATCGTAACTATCCTCCTCGGTATGACTGTAGGTGCTTCGACTCAGGCATCAGAGTTCCTCACAAAGGAAACCATTGGCATTTTCCTGCTCGGATTCATGGCATTCATAATCGCCTCGGCTTCCGGTGTGCTTTTCGTTAAATTTTTCAATCTGTTCTTGCCCAAGGCTAAGAAAATCAATCCGCTCATTGGTAATGCCGGTGTATCGGCAGTACCTATGTCGGCTCGTATTTCCAACAACCTTGGTCTGGAATACGACCCGTCAAACTATCTGCTCATGCATGCGATGGGTCCCAACGTTTCCGGTGTCATCGGTTCGGCTGTAGCTGCCGGTGTGCTCCTCGGATTCCTTGCTTAATGAATCATTGACTATTTCTAAAAAATGCGGTTAAGTAATTAGCCGCATTTTTTTATGTAATTGAATGAACTATTCCGGCGCTCTCAGGTTATAACAATGGATGGGGGCGGAAAAGCCGCCTTGCACCGGATCAATCAAAATACTTAAAAAAATGATAACCAAACAAGTAATCGACGAAATTTACAAAAAGTACAATAAACGTCCCGACTCCCCTTTTGATTTGAATCTCAGCCTGCTTTTTGAAGATGTAGTAGATCAGCACGGAATAGTTCTTGATGAAGAAAAACTCGTTATCGGAAGTATTCCTGAAGGAGCTTTATTCCACTCTATAGCTTTAAAGCACATACATGAAATAGTAGAATTTGAAAATTGTGTTGCAGTGGTACTCCATTCCTCGATTATCTTCCTGAACAAGCACGACAGCAAAACCTACGTAAATATTAGAGCGGAACGTCCTTCTTTGTGGGATCGGGTGCGCAATCGCGTTATGTGCTGACACATCAAGTTCCGACTCTGCAATTCAATATTTTACTTTTTTACTCCATTTTCGAACATCTTTGTCTCCATCTGCAAAAACGCGTAGCAAAAGATTGCATATTCGACACAAAATGTATACTTTTGCATATAATTTCTAAAAAAAGATTGTTTTTCAGATGAACACCACAGAAGTATTGGCAGATTTGCGTCTGCGTTTCCCAAACGAGCCTGAATATCACCAGGCAGTTGAAGAAGTCCTGACATCTATTGAAGATCTGTGTAACATGCGTCCCGAATATGATAAAGTGGGACTTATCGAACGCCTGTGTATCCCCGATAGAATATTTGCATTTCGTGTTTCATGGATAGATGATAACGGGCAGGTTCGCAGTAATATGGGTTATCGTGTACAGCATTGTAATGCTATTGGTCCGTATAAAGGTGGTATCCGGTTCCACGCATCGGTTAATCTTTCAATCCTAAAATTCCTCGCTTTCGAACAGACTTTCAAAAACTCCCTCACAACCCTTGCCATGGGAGGAGCCAAAGGAGGCAGTGATTTCTCGCCTCGCGGGAAAAGTGATATGGAAATAATGCGTTTCTGTCAAGCTTTCATTTCCGAATTATGGCGCCAATTGGGAGCTGATACTGATGTACCTGCCGGAGATATCGGTGTAGGCGCACGTGAAGTCGGATTCATGTACGGATATTATAAAAAAATGGCGCGTGAATTTACCGGGGCATTTACTGGTAAGGGTATTTCGTTCGGAGGCTCTTTAATGCGTCCTGAGGCTACCGGTTACGGAAACTGCTACTTCCTCCTTAACATGCTTGCCACCCGGGGGATTGATATAAAAGATAAACGGGTTGCTATTTCTGGGTCGGGAAATGTTGCCATCTACACAGCGCAAAAACTGCTCCAGCTTGGCGCCAAAGTAATTACACTGAGCGATACCGGTGGTACAATCGTTGCCCCCGACGGTCTGACTCAGGAACAGTTCGATTACATATTCGACCTCAAGAATTATATGGCTGGTCGTCTTTACGAGGTGCCTGAAAAATATCCCGATATACAATATTTCCCCGGTGAACGTCCCTGGAAACTCTCTAACTACGATATTGCCATGCCGTCGGCAACTCAGAACGAACTCGACGAAAGTGATGCCCGGGCGTTGCTCGATGGCGGTTGTTTCGCAGTAAGCGAGGGCGCTAACATGCCTTCCACTCCGGGGGCTGTCCATCTGTTTGTGGATTCACGGATACTTTATGCTCCCGGTAAAGCAGCTAACGCCGGTGGTGTTGCAACTTCAGGTCTGGAAATGGCGCAGAATTCTCAAAAACTCTCTTGGACAGCTCAGGAAGTAGATAGAAAACTGCAGGATATTATGGCGGAAATCCACTCCAAATGTGTAGAATACGGTAGAGTTGACGATGATTTCGTTAATTATGTACGCGGCGCCAACATTGCCGGTTTCATCAAAGTAGCCGATGCCATGATGGCTCAGGGAGTACTCTGAACTTCGATTACAATGGAATCGAGTAGGAGGTAAACACTAATCGTAGGTGTTTATCTCCTACTTTCGTG
>CAZKSF010000022.1:0-37806 GCA_964555405.1 uncultured Bacteroides sp. | reverse complement strand
GAAGCTCATACCGATGCCTGCGGGCTGCCTTAGGAGATATTCCTTCCATCAATAACACCAGTTCTGACCATCGCATCGAACGGAAGCCTATACCTTGACGAAGGAAAATGCGAGGATGAAACCGACCTTGTTCAAGACGTTTGTAGTAGATCACGTAACCTCCGTGCTCCCAATGAAGAATTTTCATCACTTTCCGCGAGCGACCAACGAAAATATAAACATTTCCGTTGGTGGGATCAAGTCCTACCTGACGCACCTGACCACTCAAACAATTTACTCCCATTCGCATATCCGCTGGATGCTGCGACATTACTATTCGATTGTTTTCATTTAAATTAAACATGGCGTTTTTGATCACAAAGATCGCTATCAAAAACGCCACAAAAAAGTCGGCTTACTTCGGATGGTTACTTTTTTACACCCAGAATTCGATGCACGAATCACGATTAAATTCGTGAAAATCACCACCCATGGTATGTGACAGGCTGGAAGCCTGTGTTACTTGCGTTCCGGACGGCAAGTAGTGCAGGCATCCTGCCTGCACCCAACCACAATGGGGAACCGAAGTGAGTGAACCAACATATTCAAGTAGGGGTGTCGATATATCGCGCCCTCGTTCACATTCGAGAAAGGGGGTTGGATGTTGGCGCGATATATCGGCGCCCCTACTTTGGTTTTGGATGACATGTACGCGAATCATTGCGGGAATCTATGGTGAGTTAGATACGAATATAGACGGTTGTTAACTATTTTTAAGGAATAATGTCTGATTAATGTCTAAATTATGTCTTATATTTGCGACGTGAAATTTGTAAAACGTCTTAAATGAATCAAAAGTATGGACATTAAAAGAATTATTTCGACAGTTTTAGGCAAACGTTACTATGCTGTAGTCGTTTATCGCACCGGAACAGACAAAACTGAATTAACTTCGGGTATTTACCGGAGTATGGAGGATGCGTTAAGACATGCCGCGGAAATTTCAGCCTCATGTCTGTCGTTCACTGTTGCCGGAGTAGTCACCTTCAGATCGCACTTGCCGTTATGAACGCCGCTCCTGTTAAGAAAACGCGTCGCCGGTCGGAATGCCGGCGTTCGCGAAAGGGAATATCCCGTCCGAGTGAGCTGATAGGTCCGCGTAACTACGAGATACGTACTATTGCCCGGCAATTGCGCCGCGAAAATCCCTCACTGACCATCAAGGAGTCATTGGCTATAGCCGTGCGAATGCCGGCTTCGCGCTGGTGGATATCAGAGGAGCGTGCGGCACAGGTGGTGGGTGAATGGCGCCGACTCGACCCTGACCTACCCGAGCCGCGTACGGCACGCATGAGGCTTTATGCTGATTTGTATGAACGTTATCGTGAGCGACTTGCTACGGAACCGACTCTTACCTGCCAGCAGTTTGCCTGGGAAACGGTGAATACACCGGCACCGGAACATTACGTTAGAAGAATTTAGAATGCATAATTAATGTGTGGGTGCCTCACGTTTAACATGCCGAAGGCATGACCCTACAATTTGCTGGGTTTGGGGGGCCGATAAAATTTAGAATTTTGATGGAGAAATAAATGTTATGGAGAAGGAGAGAGAAACAGGGGGATCGTCGCTACGCGAGATGCTGGCGGAGAACCGCAGGCGAATGAAGGTGCGTGGACGCGATGCGCTGAGCGGGCACCTGATGCCGGGCGCAAGATGTAAAACGGAAATCGAGGGGCTGGAACCGCGCATACAACATATTCCGCGGACAATGAGGAACGAACCGTTTGTCGCAAAACTGATTGAGGAAAAAAGCATAGACCGCTATCTGACAGGACTGAAGATTACACCGACGGATATGGAGCGTGACCGGATAGCCGACCAGTGGGACCGGATACGTTGCCGGCATGATTTCTACTACTGGGCAGTGCGGTATGTGCGCATCAAGGACAAGGAGGGTGATCTGTGTGCTTTCGTGGCCAACGAAGCGCAGATACGGCTGATAGAGCTGTTCGAGCGGCAGCGCCTTGAGGGGCGACCCATAAGGGTGGTGTTGCTGAAGGCACGCCAGTGGGGAGGATCGACCGCGACCCAGATGTACATGGCTTGGATTCAGTTGCAGCTCATGACCGGATGGAACTCGCTGATAGTTGGGCATGAAGGTGGATCGACCGCCGAGGTGAACAGCATGATGGAACTGCTATTGGAGAATTATCCCGACCGGATGCTGCGCGCCCAGGATGAACCGGCACCGCAACGTGCCGAGCCAAAGAGCACCTGTGTGCGCGGGTCGGCGAATATCCGACGGATACCGCGGCGCAACTGTAAGGTGAAACTCGGCTCGGCGGTACGTCCGGAATCGGTGCGTGGCGGCGACAGTTCGATGGTCCATTGCACTGAGGTAGCATTCTGGCGGAATACGCCGGGAAGCACCCCGGTACAGATGATGAAAGCGGCGACATCGGGGGTGCTGTACAAACCGATGACAATGGTGGTGTATGAATCGTCGGCGAACGGCATCGGCAACTTTTTTCATGACGAGTACACCGCCGCCCGTGACGGAAAGTCGCAGTTCGAGGCGCTATTCGTAAGCTGGTATGAGATAGAGAAAAACCGCATACCGTTTGCCCGCCCCGCCGATGCCGAACAGTTCGCCCGCCGGTTGCTGCTCGGGCGCTACGACGACACAGCTCCATCGGAACGTGCCGTATCGGGGCGCTATCTGTGGAAACTCTGGGAATCGGGCGCCACACTCGAAGCAATAAACTGGTATATCGCCGAACGGTCGAAATATACCGAACAGGCAGACATGGCATCGGAGTTTCCGTCGGACGACATAGAGGCGTTCGCCCACTCGGGAGTGAGAGTATTCGATGTGGAGCGGCTGGCAGCCATGCGCAAGGAGCAGTGTACGGTGATGCCACTTAGCGGCGACATGGTGGCTGATGTGCCAAAGGGAGCCGAGTCGCTTGAAACCTCGCATTTCGCCTCGTTCGACGGGGGTAAAATGAAAGTGTGGCATGAACCCGATACCGAAAATGCGGCGCAGAACCGCTACGTGGTGACGGTGGATATCGGAGGACGCAGTGCAAAGGCAGACTGGTCGGTGATACATGTACTGGACCGGGGAATGCCCGGATCGACCGTCATGACCACGGCGGCGCAGTGGCGCGGACACATCGACCATGATCTGCTGGCTTGGAAAGCGGTGCAGGTGGCACAGTGGTACGGCGACGCCCTGTTAGTGGTGGAAAGCAACACCCTGGAGACGCGCGGACGTTATGCCGCACAGGTCGACGGCGACCAGGCGCCCTATATCCTCGATCTGATAGGTGACGCATATCACAATCTGTATTACCGCGATGAAGGGCGACCGGGATTTCACACCAACACCTCCACCAAACCGATGGTGATATCCACGCTTGTGGAATGTGTGCGCGACGGCGTGCTGGTGGAACGCGACAAAGAGTGCATAGATGAATTCGGCACTTATGAACGGCGTCCCGACGGATCGTTCGGTGCCATAACCGGTAAGCACGACGACATGCTGATGACACGCGCGATAGGAGTGTGGGTGGCATCGCGGCGCATGGAACCGGTGATGCCGCCGATAAACGTGGAACCATTGCGCCGCCCGGTGAGGAGCTGGATGGAGATGTTCGGATCATGAATACGACAGAAAAGATGAGCATGGATTATTCGTTCACAGCGGGAGCGACAGCCGCAGGAGGCAGACTGCGGCGGCTTCCCGCACCGTATGTTGCAGTTACGGTGCAGCCCGGTATGAAACTGCTTGCCGTGCATCGTCCGTATGCCGTTGCCGCAACCGAAAATATGATATTCACAAGCGTGACCGATACGGGCGACACACAGTTATGGTGGTGTGCCGCGCCCCGGACTGGAATCCTGCCCGAACTGCACCTGATAATGACAGTAAATGCCGAGGTGAAAAGTGCCGCGGCTATGGGGGCGACGGTGACAGTGGCATGTTCCGACGGACTGAGATATATCAGATGGACCGGTGAGAGCTACGCCGATATGGGCACCGGTGTGCCACGCGTGGCGCTTGAATACCGGCTCGTACGCGAACCAATGCCGGTTACGGTGCAGAAAGTAACCGTAGATCTGGGAAATGCAGAAACCACCGCCGCCGCTCAACTCGCCGTGGAGACGGCGGCGGGCGGAGTGCCACGGTTGCGGTTCGGCAAGTCGGACCGTCATGCCGAAGCAGTGGAGTCGCTGACCGATGCCGTACACGGAATGTTGCAGACCGTGACGGCAGATGCTGTGACGGCGCGCGGCAGGTTCTGGCTGCCCTTCATGGTACGTAGCGGGGTTCGTCTCGCCGACGGAAGCGTGGCGAGCTGTTCGCCGTCAGTGCTGATGTTGCCGTCGGCAGGAGTACCGTTGCTTGAAGTAAGCGAGGTGGCGGTAGACAGCTCCGCGTTCACACTCAGCGCCGTGACCTCGTTGGGCAATGTGGCGCGATGCAGGCTGGAAGCACGCATCACAAGTGGCGCCGACAGGATGATGGCAGAAGTGTGGGATGATTATATCGACGGACTGGAGATTGCGGTCACCGAACCTATATTTACCTACGATCCATCGGCAAAAGTGCAGGGAATCGACTCGTTAGCGGTAGTCGCCGGACTGGCAACCGCTGCCGGACAGCGTCCCGGCAACGGAGGGGGAAGCGGTGATGAAGGGAGTGCGACACGCCGTCTGGACGGGGTGCGGTGTGAAGCTGAAGGAATGCCTTCGGCGGAACAGACGATAAGCGCGGAGGATCTTGCCGACCGTGGAGGTTGGCTTCTGACCGCAGTGAGCGACAGTGATTTCGCTGAAGCGGTGACAACACGGTCGGTCTTTCACCGTGTGCTTACCCTTACCCTCACACAGCTTCGCGAGATGGCGCAGAGCGGAGAGTGGACGCCGCTCATACCGGAATCGGGAGAGCTGACGGCACTTACAACAGCACCGCTTCTTGCCGACACGCTCAGGGACGGCGACCGCTGGGATGCCGACTCCATGGCGGTGTTCAACGGACGGCTGACAGCCGCTCCGGGCAGACGTATGCTCCCCGAGCCGTATCCGCTTGCGGCACACCTGTGCCATGTCGACGGAAATGTGACGCCGGATGCGTTAGCCGTGGATTACCGGTGGAACGGCGAACGGTTGCGGAGTTATGTGAGGAATGTGACTGCCGGAACGCCCGTGGAAACAGGAAACCCATGCAACGGACGGTGGATATATGTCCCCGACGAGGACGCGCGCTACATGCTGATAGAAACCGGGAACCGTACGGTAACGTTACCGCTGACACGGCATCCGTCGATGAACGGAGCCTACTGGTATGGCGGAAGGGGTGCTGGCGCCGGATTCCCGGAGGGTGTGGCGGGAAGGATCAATGCCGGGGAGGTGCCGGATGTGGCAAACTGCGCCGGAATGTTGCTTACTTCCACAGTAGGAAATCCGATGGTATTCGAGCCGGGGAGCCGACTGGATCTCTCCGGAGGTAAAGTGATGGGATTGCGTGGAGCGTTGCGCCCTATGTCGGAGGGGCAGTTCGGCGCCTGGGAACTGTATGCGTTCACCGAACGGGGCGTATGGGCACTGACAGCCGCAACGGACGGAAAAGGCACTTGGGCATCGCAACGGCTCGTGACACCGCGCGGAGCCGCCTCACCCGACGGTATCACGGCAATGGAGAGCGGTGTGGCATTTGTGGCGACAGATGGAGCGGTGCTGAGACTCACCGGATCGACAGTGACGCGACTTGACGAAAAGCTCGAGGAGGAGCGCGTGTGCGGAGTAACTCCCGCCACACTGCCGGGAATAGAGCGGATAGCCGCCTATGCCGGACATAGCGGATCGACCGCAGAAGCCGCCGTTGACCCGCGCATCGCGCCCGAACGCCGGGTACTCGCATATGATCCGGTGTTCCGGCTGCTTGTGATGTTCAGAAGGGGTAGTTCGATGTACGCCCGGGTGTGGTCGGCGCGCGACTCCTCGTGGGGACTGCTCCGGCAGGGCGAATGCTGGGAGAGAGCGGTGACTCCCGCCGAAGGATCGGTGCAGCCTCTGTTTGCCGCCAGCAGCGGCGCCCGGGTAGTGCGGCTCGGGGATGCTCCAGCCGACGCGGGGATATTTGCCTTAACCGCCCGGCTGAGCAGTGACACCGGCGATGTGTGGCGTCCGGGGCTGTTGCGTATAACCGGTACTGCATCCGGAGGGGGCGAATCGCTGACTCTGTTCGGCAGTAACGACACAGTGAACTGGCTACCGGTGAAATCGGCTGTGGGCGGACGCCTTCCGGCAATGGAATCGGGGACACCGCGCCGCTATTACATAGCCGCCATTACAGCGACTCGCGGCATGGCGGAAATCAGATAATATTTGCAAAAATGGTGAATTGTAATTATTTTTGCAGCATAAAATGTTACAATCCATGAAAAAAATCCTTTCGACATTAGCCGTAATGGCAACCATCGTTTTCAGCGCGTCAGGAGAAGCGACCTCGACCCGTTCCATGGCGGAGGCACTTATGCGTGTCCATGAGCCTAAGCTGACATATGACACCACAATGGTGACTCAGGCACAGTTCGCCGAGTGGCGCGACTCCATGAAAACAGCCATGACACGGCTGATGAAACACCCCGACTATAAACCGGAAGCTCCGCGTAAAATAGCTGAGGCACAGCGCGACGGCTACCGCATAGAGAAGTGGGAATCATACCCGCTGCCCGGTGCCGTAGTTCCCTTCCTGCTGCTGGTACCCGATGGCGTCGATGCCTCGAATCCGGCTCCGGGAGTGCTTTGTGTACCCGGATTCGGGCAGACCAAAGAGTTGCTTGCCGGTGAACGGCAGGGTAATTTCACCCTTGAAGGAGAGCCTGATTCGCTGTTGCGCAAGGCTGCGATGGCAGTACATATGGTTCGTGACGGCTATGTGGCTCTGGCGGTTGACAATCCGTCGTGCGGCGAGCTGTCGGACGGAGGAGTCGCCGATTATGTGACCTCGTCGCGTTTCCTGCTTGAGCTGGGCTGGAGTTATCTTGGACTCGCATCGTGGCAGGACCGCGTGGCGCTCGACTGGCTGAAAGAACAGCCGGAAGTACGCCGCGACCGTGTGGTGGTGAGCGGATTCTCGCTCGGCACGGAGCCTCTGATGGTGCTGGGACTGATGGATGATGAAATATATGCGTTTGTCTACAACGACTTCCTGTGCCGTACGCGAGAGCGTGCCCTGGTGATGAACAAGCGTGACGCCAACGGCAACCGTCCGTTCCCCAACAACATAGAGCATCTGATACCGGAATTCCTGACCGAATTTGACTTTCCGGACATTGTAGCCGCACTGGCTCCGCGTCCGGTGATATGTACCGAAGGTGGTATGGACCGCGATTTTCTGCGCATAAAAAAGGCATACCGTACGGCAGGCGCCGAGGATGCCTTTGAATATCATCATTATGCGAAATATGTCGATCCGGCTAACCGCCAGTATCTAGAGGAGTTGCCGGAAGGAATCGACCGCACGGAGTTTTTCCATCTGGTGAATTGCGATTCACCGAACCATTACTTCAAGCTCGAGCACATAATGCCCTGGCTGAAAGAAGTGTTGAAGTGAATGCGGAAGTAGAGTTAAGTGCCTGATATATAGGGACATCGCTTTGCGATGTAGCAAACCACACAGGTCGAGTATAATAAAAAAGCATGATGTGTAATTAACCGTAATAAAGTTAATTACACATCATGCTTTTATAGATGATTTTCACAGATCCACGCCGCCTGATCCTCAGCTACAAGTAACACAGGCTTCCAGCGTGTCAGCTACCATGATCCTTAGCTACATCGCGAAGCGATGTCACTACAAACCAGGCATTTAATCGTGAATTATTCATTAAAACGTGTATTCTGCCTTTTCAATTGTTTTTGATTGTTCGGAGGGCGGCGGCGTAGTCGGGTTCTTTGGTGATTTCCTCGACCATCTCGCGGTAAATGACACGTCCGTCCTTATCGGCTATGACAACTGCACGGGCGAGAAGTCCTGCAAGAGGACCGTCGACCAATTCAACGCCGTAATCCTTGGCGAACTGCGGAGCGCGGAAAGCTGAAGCCGTAACCACATTATCAATGCCATTGGCAGTGCAGAAGCGGGACATGGCAAAAGGAAGATCCATAGACACACAGATCACCACCGTGTCGGGAAGTTTGGACGCCTCCTCGTTGAAGCGGCGCACGCTACGGGCGCATACCTCAGTGTCGAGACTCGGGAAAATATTGAACACTATGCGTTTGCCTTCAAAATCGGAGCTTTTCACTGTTGAAAGTCCGGCGCCGGCAAGATCGAACGGAGGGAGGGGCTGACCTACCTCCGGAAGTGAACCGTAGGTGTGGCACGGTTCGCCGTTTAAATAAACTGTAGTCATATCAGATAGAATTTTGGTTTTTCTTTTATTATTCGGTAATATAACAACCGGAGAGGGTGTATTGTTGCCGACGGATCAGTGCAGCAACGAGAACTTCTGAGCCAGTTTAGTGGCAAGAGCCGTATCATATCCCACGATAATATCGGCTACGACACCCGAGCGGTCGACAATGATAAATGTGGGAGTTGAGGCAACACCACAGTCGCGGGCAAGACCGCGCGCGCTGTACAGGCGGTATTCACCCGGACGTGCGTCGGGAATGACAGATTCCACCTGGTCGGGGTTAGTTGAAAGAGCGGCGAACACCGTTTCGGCGGCAACGGGAATCTGATCCATCGCTTCGCGGACAGCGGTGACTGATGCCGGTGTGAATGTGTCGTCGGGATCGAACACAACTATCAGCACGGGTGATTTCATGGGATCACCCTGAGTATGCGAGAAGCGGTCGCCGTCGAGCGATGGGAGAGAGAACTGCGGCAGGGGGTGTCCCGGAAGAGTCTCGATACGGTAGTTGCTTTCGCGCCACGACCCGAATACGACGGGGTAGCGGGCGGCGAGCATCTGTTCGTCGGGGCGTGCCGGCATCGGTCCGTCGGCAGGCAGGTAAGTGGTGATGATAGTCTGTTCGGAAATAGATCCGGGATTATTCTCCATAGTCACCCGCACGGGGCTGAAAGTAGCACCGTCGAAAACATATTCGCCTTCCTGCGCATATTCGTCCTGCCCGTCGACCGTCCGGCGCATGTCGACCACCACACGGTGGGGAATACCGGACACGGTAGTGTCAGGGTGGATAGTAAGAGAATAGGCGGGGTCAGACTGCATGGAGCGCAGAGATGCAGCGATGAACTGCGGGAGCAGTTCGGTGAAACGGGCGGAAGTCTGGACGGCGACAGCGCGCGGACTCCCGGCGAGACGGGGCAAGAACGGTATTGAATCCCAGTCGAAATGATACTCCTGCATCCTTCTGCCCGATGAATAGCGGTAATGGTGTCCGGCATTGTAGGCAGAGAAACCCTTTGAGGGATGATCGGAATCGGTATCGAGTTCCCAGTCGATAAGATAGCTGCACGGTGCGAGCGTGTCGGCGGGAGCAGCCATGGATGCAAGAGAGAGGCGGTAGATGACATCGTCGAGCATCTGCGGCATCGATACCGAGTAATCAGCCTTCGACTGCCAGGCGGGGATTGTGGCGAGGGAATCGGCGATATCAGTGATGGTGACTGCAGGACGCGACTGGGCGACAGCCGGTGCGACAAGGGCTGCGGCTGCTGAGAATATGGCGGTTAAAGCAAAGCGATACATGTGATGAATAATTTTGGTAACTATATAACGCGCGAGAATGCGGGATTGTTCATGCGCCGGACAATATTATTAAGGAAAAGGGTAAGTGCCGGCAGTAACTTTGCAGCGTAACCAATAAGCCATATTTATGATAGGAACTTTGATCGGCGGGATAACCGCCGCACGCGCCATGCGTGATTACAACCGTTCGCTCGATGCCGACGAACGGCGAGCGCGACGGCGCCGCGACCGACTGCTTTCGGAAGACCCGACACAGCGTGCCGACGCACGCCGTCTGCTGCAAAAGCTTGATGCCGGATTGCGGGACCGGACGCGTGCCACTACTGCAAGAGCCGCTCTGACCGGGGGATCGGCGGATGCCGCAGCGATTGACAAAGCCGCAGCGACCCGGGCAATGGCAGACGCAACCGCCGCCATTGCCGCCGCCGGAGAAGCGCGGGCTTCGCGAGCCGAAACTGATTATGAACAGACACGGAACGCGTTGCGCGAACAGCGCCGGCGGCTGATAGCCCGGCAGACAGAGGAGACGGTGAAAGCCGGAGGAGTCCTTGACGGAATGATAGGAAACATTATGCTACTGTGAAATGAAGACGGACGAAGAAAAGAGAGCAAGGAGGCGGGAAGTAATGACCGCCGTGGGCGGAGGACTCGCCGCACTCGCCAATATGGCGACAACCGCCGCCGGAGCGCCGTCGGGAAGCGGCGCCGAGCGGCTGGCAGAAGCATCAGAAAGAGCACGGTCGCGCTACCTGGATGAAATGGAAAGGGAAGACCGAAGGCGTAAGGAACGTGATACCGCGCTGTTGCAACGGTTGCGGACCGGATCGGCACTGAGGACGGCATTCAACCGCGACCGGCGCGAGCAGCAGGCGGCAGAGCGTCGGGCAAATGCCGAGAAAGCCGCCGCGACACGCGCAGAGCGAGCCGACGAGCGGGCAGAACGAGCCGACCGTCGCGCGGAGCGGCGGCTGGAGATGCAGGAACGTCGTGAAGCCGCCGCGGAAAACCGTGGCAGGCAGCGGTCATCGGGGAGCACCCGGACAACGCCCACATTCACCTGGGTAGATCCCGGAACCGGTGATCGTTACACAGTCGCCCGCTCCACCTGGGATAAATCGTCGTACACCCTTTTCGGGATGGTGGTAGATGCCACCCGCCCCGAACCCGACAGCCGCGGATACCCGGCAGCCGACGAGTGGCGACGCCATTGTTTCGACACCTACACCACGGCAGCGCGACGTGACGCCTACATAATGCGTCATCTGCCCGAAGTCCCCGACGCGATGCGATATCTGAAACGTCTTAGCGGAAAATGATATGAAACGACCTGATCTGATTGACCGTGCCCGACGGTACTGGGAACACCTCGCCGACTTCAGACGTCAGCGTGACCGATGCAAACGGTATGCGTTCGGCGACCAGTGGGGCGACATCATCACCATCGACGGCAAGAGTATGACCGAAGGCGAGATGATACGTTCGGAAGGTAGCACACCGCTGAAAAACAATCTGATCAACCGCTTTCTGCGTAACGTGATGGGTGTGTACCGGAGCCGGGCGGCACAACCGGTGTGTATAGCCCGCGACAACGCCGAGAGCGGAGTGGCAGCGATGATGACCACGGTGATGCAGTGTAACTGGCAAGTGAACAAGATGTCGGAACTGCTTGCGGTGGTGATGAAAGAGTTTCTGATTTCCGGAGCGGCGATAGTGCGCAAAAGCTGGGGCACGCGCAACGGCAGAACCGACTGCTGGACCGACATAGTGAATCCGCAGATGTTCTTTGTGGACGATGCCATGCGCGACATACGCGGGTGGGACGTGAGTGCGGCGGGCGAAATAAAAGAGATGACATTCGCTGACCTTACTGCCGAATTCGCGCAGACGCCGCGCGACGTGGAGTGGCTGCGTACCCTGTATCCGTCCAGCGGCGCCGGAGGAGGAACCGGCTCCCAGTTCGGTACATCAGGACGCAACACTCCTGATTTCCTCCAGGCAAGCGATCCATCGCTGTGCCGGGTGATAGAGATATGGACCCGCGAACGATTACCGAGGTATCTGTGTCATGACCGGCGCGACGGCAACCTGTTCAAGATAGAAGCCGCCGATCTCGACAGGATGGTGCTTGCCGAGAACCGCCGGCGGCGTCACAGCGGTGAACCGGCGGTGGAGACAGTGTGGATCCTTGACGAGGTGTGGATATACCGTTATCTCGCCCCGGACGGGACAGTGCTGCGCGAGGCAATATCGCCGTATGCCCACGGCAGTCACCCGTATGTATTCAAATTTCATCCGTTCATCGATGGCGAAGTGCACTCGTTTGTAGGAGATATAATTGACCAGCAGCGATATGTAAATCGTCTGATAACACTTTATGACTGGATGATACGCGCATCGGCAAAAGGCGTGCTGCTGTTTCCCCAGGAGTGTCTGCCCCAGGGATGGACCTACGAGGACGTGGCACGCGAATGGACACGTTTCAACGGTGTGCTGCCCATCAGGAGCCGTCAGGCGGATATGATGCCGCGGCAGGTATCCGGGTCGGTGGCGAACGCCGGTGTCAGTGAACTGCTGAACCTGCAGCTGAAATTCTTCGAAGATATATCGGGAGTGAACGGCGCATTGCAAGGCAAACCGGGATTCTCGGGAATGAGCGCGAGTCTATACAGCCAGCAGACACAGAACTCGGCGATGTTGCTGCTGGACATACTCGACACCTTCGGCGATTTCGTGATAGACGGCGCATACAAGGATATGAAAAACATACGACAGTATTACGACCCGTCGCGGATATGCCGTATAAGTGGAGTGCATCCGACGGCGTCCGATCCGCAACGCATAGCCACCGCCGAACTCGATCTGGCGCTTGCCGCCGATGAACCATCAATAACAAATGAATGACAATGACAAAGAAAGAAGCATTTATCGAAACATTCCGGCAACGTCATCCCGAATGTGACTGCGCTGACGAAGAGACCTTGTTCGGCATGATGCATGACGACTGTCAGGCGGATGCCCGCACAATAGCCGATTACCGCCGCCGCGAGGCAGAAATGGCGGAAATGTACTATGCCGATCCGCGGTCGGCGGCATTCCTGCGCTCATGGCGCGAAGGAAATGATCCGGTAGTGGAACTGGTACGCCGGTTCGGTCCGGAAATACGCGAGGCGACAGATGACCCGGAAATGCAGGAAAAACTCGGCGAGGCAAACCGCGAGTACCTCGAACGGGTCGCCGCCGATCATGAACTCACCGGGGAATTCGAGACAAATCTCGCCGCATCGGCGGATATGCTCGACAGTGTTGCGGCGGAAGGGAAAGTAACTGACGAACAGCTGACCGAAGCCTGGGAATGGCTGCGCCGGGTGACAGACGAAGGTATTCGCGGCATAGTGACCCGCGAAGCGATAGAGATGGCGCTCATGGCTATCAATCACGAACGCGATGTGGCTGTAGCACGCCGCGCCGGCGAAGTGGAAGGCAGAAATGCAGTCATCGACGAGCATCTCGCATCGCGCGGAAGAGACACCGACGGAACCGTCACAAGGTCGGGCGCCCCGGCAGTAAAGCGCCGCCGGTTACCACCGATGGGTGTACTCGACAATTACGCCGCATATCAAAGCGTGTGGGACTGATTCATAAACATATCAACAAAACAAATAGAAAAAATGGAAACAGAAGAAATTCAGAACATTCAGACCGAAACCCTCGGCAGAGAGATCGAAAATGACCTGTACAGCGACTACGTAGACCAGAATATCACCAAGATACGTCCGATGTCGACACCGCTCGACAATATATCGCGCCTGTCGAAACGAAAGGTAAAATGTGACTCGTTCGTAGTGAAATATTACAGCGTGGGTTCACGCCCGATAAAGACCACGACCATCGACGACATGGATCCGATGACCTCGGGACAGAGCGTGGAGCTGAAAGTACTCGATCCGTCGATGTTCACAATCGACGACACCATAAGAGTGGTGGGAGTAAAAGGAATAAACGACTGCAACGGTAAACCGTATCCCGACGACGAGTCGCGTCCCGACCTGGTGTTGTGGGTATGCGGCATCAACGCCACATCGCAGATGCCGGTGGTGTGTGCGGTCAACGGTGGTCTTGACGGTCAGAAAAAGCCGATACTCGTGCCGGCAATTCCGGCGGGAAAGACCCTTGTGAGAATGGGTAAGGCGTGCGGCGAGCTGGACGTACAGACCGGACGCTACAACAATCTGCCGTCGCCGGAGGAGCAGTATTGCCAGAATTTCATGATACAGATAGAGCAATCGACATTCGACAAACTCGCCGCAAAAGAAGTGGACTGGCAATTCAGCGATCTGGAGGCGGACGGTATCTATGACTTCCGCGTGGGTCAGGAGAACAGTTACCTGTTCGGTGTGCGCAACTGCATAAAGCATGCCTCGAAAAAAGGAATGCAGACCTATTTCACCGGCGGCATCTGGAGCATGGCGGGTAAGGATATAGAAGTGGGTACGTATGACAAGGAGAGCGCCTGCACCGTGATAACGGAAGAGGATCTGGTGGATATAACCCGCGATCTGTTCGGAGGCACCGATGTGGGCAACAAGGTCAAGATAATGTTCTGCGGTTCGGAGATGCTGGCGGCGCTGAGCAAGATAAAGAGCAAACGCTTCGTGCTGAGCAAGGAGAGTTTCTGCCGCTGGAACCTGGAATTCAAGGAATATGTGACCGATTTCGGCACGGTGCGCGTGATACACCACGAGCTTTTTGATGAAAACGGCATGTCGGACTGCGCGCTTGCCATCGATCCGGAATACCTGACCAAAGCGACCCACATCGACTGGACACGCAATGTGCTCGATCTTAAGAAAGCCGGCATACGCAACACCGACGCAGTAGTGATCCAGGAGGTATCGGCACTGTATCTGCGCTATCCGAAGGCGCATGCCCGCATGCGTCTCGCCGCACCCGACAACAATTGACAACCCTAACCACATACGATGACAGTAATTTACAAAGCACCGACCGAAATAGCGATAAACGTGCGATTTGGCGGACGCACGCGGCATCTGGCTTTCACTCCGCTGAGCGAGGGAGGTTCGCTATATACTACCGGTGACACCGCACTGCAGAAAGCGATAGAGGCACATCCGCGCTACGGACGCCTGTTCAAGTGCATCACCCCCCGGCAGAAAGGAAAATGAAGGTAACCGCTGCAAGAGTGTGCGCCGATGTGCGCATACTCCTCAACCGGGACGAGAGATACCGCGGACTCCTCGACATAAAGGACACCGAAACCCTCACGCTCGACCGGCGCATAACCGCCATGATGCCGCGGGCAGTGGCGGAGACCGAACTGGAGGCGCCACCACATCTGCTTGACGGAGGATATGATTTCGCCGATGGTGACGATATCGCCGTCGAGCGGTGTCCTGATCCGAAACTTCTGAAAGTGACCGCCAGGCTTCCACCCGATTTCATGCGGCTGGTAAGTCTGCGGTTCACGGGAAGTGACACCGCGCTGCACCAGACATTGCCGGCAGATGATACGACAGTGACATTGATGCGGTTGCCCGGGGCTTCGGCACTGATCGCCGGGCACGGACCGGTAGCCTCCGTGGAACGCCGCAACGACTGCCTGCACCTGACGGTGTGGTGTGAAAGAACCGCAAATGAAGAGCCGGAAATTGCCGAGGCAGTCTACCGTCCGATTCCCGAATGGGACCGCGACGGCGCACTGGAGATAAGCCGCCGGCTTTACGACACGGCGGTGTTGCGCTGTGCCGAAATGATAAAATAACCATTAAATGAAGAAGATCTATTTATGAAAACAACCCAGATTGAAGGATCGGTAGCCGTAGGGCGTAATCTGTACACCGGAGGAAGCCTCACGGCAGGAGGGTCAGCCCATATATCGCGCGACCTGCGTGTGGACGGCTGGCTCGACGCACCGAATGTGAAACGTGACAGCAAAGGACTGTTTCTTACAACTCAGGCGCTGAACGAAGCGTACCCGTTTCCCGAACCGGGATGGTGGGCACTTGTGGGACATACGCTTCCCGCCGACCTGTATGTAGAATCGGATGGAAGCTGGGTGGCAACCGGCGGACAAGGGGGACAGCTCACTGCCGATACCCCTTCGCTCACATCACTTGCCGAAGCATTCGCCGCACAGATCGACAGGGCGGAGTCGGTGCTCGGGTCGGTGAAAAATGTGGCTGACACTGCCGACGAGGCACGTGAGACCGCTGACGAAGCAATGCTTGCCGCGCATGGCGCCGGAATAGTACCGTTCGACGGTATGCACTCTTCCGGTCCGCGACCACGCAGGGGAGTGTGGTATGTGTCAGCCACAGGAGATATTCCCGCTCATTTCGCATATGTTTCGAGCGACTGGGGCTATGCCGAGAACGATTATAACGAGCCTGATGCACCTGAAGGGGAGTCGCCGGTAAGAACCGACTGCCTGTTCAGGCACGGCAACACACTGTGGCACTTTGACGGAAGGGAGATGCATGCTCTCGCCGACTGTCCGGTAGCGGTGGAGGAGACTGCCGATATAGAGAGACTTAGAGACACCGGCGGGTTGCGCGGCGGACAACTGTACTGTGTGGTGGAGAAGGGGAGTCGGCGGATAACTTCGATGTATCTCGGGTGATGACAGGAACAGCAGCTCTGGTGGCTGTGGCAGGAGCGCTGCAGCTTACCGCCGATGCCGGGACACGATGTATTGACGAGATAATCGTGCATTGCTCGGCGACTCCCGCCGGGCGCGACGTGGGTGCCTCCGACATAAAGGTATGGCACCTGCAGCGAGGTTTCGCGGACATCGGCTATCACTATGTGGTACGTCTCGACGGGACAATAGAGATAGGACGTCCACTGCACATGACAGGAGCACACTGCAAGGGTCATAACGCCCGTTCGATCGGAGTTTGCTACATAGGAGGCTGTGATGCCGCGATGCGTCCTGCCGATACACGCACGGCGGCACAGCGGGAATCGCTGGCTCTGCTTATAGACTGGCTGCGTAAGTTGTTTCCCGGAGCTAAAGTGAGCAGTCACCGTGACTATGCGGCTAAAGCGTGTCCTTCGTTCGACGCCACAACAGAATATAAAGAATATAATAGTGCGAAATGATGAAAATACGACTTGACATGCGGGAAGTGTCGGCTGAGGTGTCACGGCTGATAGCACGCGCGGCAGTTGCCTCGGGAATCGACCCGCTGCAACTGCGCGCGGTAGCCGCCGACAGCGAAAGCATAACCGCGATGACAGGACCGTTGCGGTGCCGGGTGACTGCACTGTTGCGGAACCATATATCCGGCATGGGATGCGGTACTTCGGTGTGGAACATAACCTTGCGCGAGACCCCATGGATGCGACACGCCGACCGGAATGCCATCGGAGATTCGCTCCTCCGGATGACGGCGCTCACAGCCGCGGCACAATTGCTTGAAGCCGGACCACTTGCATCGGCGGGAACTGTTTATCGGGCCCTGGCTGCCGAGGAGGGAGCGGCGTTGGCTGACCTCCTCGACACGCTTGCCACAGTGCCTCCGCCGGGGAGGGTGAGATTGAGCATAAAATAATCGGCCGATATATGAAAAAAAGTAAAAAAATGTGTAACTTTGCGGCAGATAATCAACCTTAAATGAAATGAAACAGGAACGAATACTTGTGACCGGCGGAACCGGATATATCGGCTCGCACACCGTAGTGGAACTGCAGCAGGCAGGCTATCCCGTTGTAATAATCGACAACCTCTCGAACAGTAACCGCGATGTACTCGACGGCATAGAGCGTATCACCGGCATACGTCCGGACTTCGTAGAGGCAGACTGCACGGATATGGCAGCCCTCAAAAAACTGTTTGCAGATTATCCCGATATTCGCGGTATCATCAACTTCGCCGCCAGCAAGGCAGTGGGCGAATCAATGGAGAAGCCGATTCTGTACTACCGCAACAACCTTAACACACTGATGAACCTGCTCGACCTCATGGGTCCGAACAATGTGAAAGGTATCGTATTCTCATCGTCATGCACCGTTTACGGCGAACCGGACGTGAATCCCGTCACCGAGCAGTCGCCTATCAAGACCGCGACCTCACCTTACGGCAACACCAAGCAGATTTCGGAAGAGATCATCACTGACGTAATCCGTGCCGGCGCTCCGTTCAAAAGCGTGATACTCCGTTATTTCAATCCGGTAGGCGCACACCCGTCGGCAGAAATCGGCGAGCTTCCTAACGGCGTTCCCCAGAACCTGATTCCGTTCCTGACCCAGACTGCAATCGGTATCCGCAAGGAACTCAGCGTGTTCGGTGACGACTATAACACTCCTGACGGCAGCTGTATCCGCGACTATATCGATGTGGTTGATCTGGCAAAGGCTCACGTTATAGCTGTAGAGCGCATGCTCAACGACGCCAGCGAGGCTCCGATCGAAATCTTCAACCTCGGAACAGGAAACGGTCTGTCGGTACTCCAGCTTATCAACGAGTTCGAGGCAGCCACAGGTGTAAAAGTTCCGCATCGCATAGCAGCCCGCCGTGCAGGTGACATTGAGAAAGTATGGGCTAACCCGACGCACGCAAACACCGTTCTCGGCTGGAAGGCAGCCACTCCTATCGCTGACACAATGCGTTCGGCATGGGCATGGCAGTGTAAGCTCCGCGAACGCGGCATAATGTAATCAGCGCAGTTACGTCAGATGTCCCGCCGATTACTGAAGATACTGACTATAGTTATGGCGGCAATGCTCACAGGAGCATTGCCGCTTGACGTATATGCGCAGTTGCCGAACGACAGCTTACCGGCGCCACGGGTATCGATACTGATATGCGATCCGGGGAGCGACATATACGAACTGGAAGGACATGCCGCATTGAGATTAGACTACTCAGACTATGGCGGCAGGGATTATGCGGTGAACTGGGGATTGTTCGATTTCAATGCGCCGAATTTCGTGTACCGCTTTGTAAAGGGAGAAACCAACTATATGGCGGGAGCGATTCCGACCGAACGGTTTCTTGCATCGTATGCCCGCGACGGGAGAGCGGTGCGGCAGTACGACATTGATCTCACCCCGGAACAGGCGCGCGCGGTGGCTGAGGCTGTGGAAATCAATCTGCGTCCGGAGAACCGCGTGTACCGATACAATTATGTACTTGACAACTGCGCGACGCGACCACTGGCGATAGTGGAGAACGCACTTGGGTCGCGGTTGCCGCTGAAACCGCACGCAGTTTTTGGTGAAAACCCCACATTCCGTGAGGCAATGCGCTACTATCATGCAAATTATCCGTGGTATCAGTTCGGGATAGATCTTGCATTAGGGAGCGGTATCGACCGCACGGAAGAACCACGCGCCATGGTGTTCGCTCCCGTAGCCCTCGGTGACATGCTTGAGGAAGCCGGCATTCATGGCAGAGAAATAGTTGTACCGACCGTTCCGGGAGGTCCCGAAGGACCCACTCCGTTGCCATTGCGTCCGCTCACGGTGTGCTGGACACTGTTTGCACTGACTTTATTCCTTACCGTATGCGACATCCGCAGGGGAAGGATAGGTGTATGGAGCCGGACATTCGATACCGTGCTTTACACCGCGTACGGACTGGCAGGACTGCTGGTGTTTTTTCTGGTATTCATTTCGGTTCACGAGGCAACTTCACCAAACTGGGTAGCACTATGGCTCAACCCCTTCGCACTGCTTGTTCCGGCGCTCACTTGGTTAAAAAAGGCGAAAAAGATGTTAAATTCATATCAAATCGCTAACTTTGGAGCGCTAATTGCATTATTGATCTTGTGGAGTGCCGGAGTGCAGCATCTTAATGCGGCATTTCTGCCACTGATACTAATGGATATGCTCCGTGCAGGCGCATATCTTAAACTTAACAGATGACTATACGTAATAAGCTGACAACCAACGAAAACAGTGCATTGCGCAGCCGATTGGCATGTGCCCTCGCGATGGCTTTGGTCACCGTGGGAATCACTGTGCACGCTCAGCCGCTTCCCGCACGCCCGAGTCTGGTGGTGGGTATAGTCGTGGACGGACTCAATGACGACTACCTGCAATTGCTGCGCGGATATTTCGGAGACGGCGGTTTCAAACGTCTGATGGACGAAGGCGTGGTGATGAGCGACGTGAATTACGGCAAGGATATAGATCCTGCCGCCGCTACCGCTATGATAATGAGCGGTACGGGACCGATGGTCAACGGCATTCCTTCGGCGTATGTCTATGATCCGGAAACACGCCTCACCCGAAGCATACTTGCCCCCGGTGCAGGTACAGATGTGGCATATACCCCGTCGCCGCTCCTTGTGTCGACCATTGCCGACGAAGTACGCATTGATGCGGCAGGAGTAGGAAATGTTTACTCTATAGCTCCCGATCCGGAACGTGCCGTGCTTCTTGCCGGACATGCCGGGAACAGTGCCGTGTGGATCAACGACACAGATGGCAAATGGACAACATCGACCTACTATAAAGAGCGTCCGCAACCGGCTGTAATCGCCAATCACTCTCATCCGATAGCCAAGGTGCTTGACACGCTAGCGTGGACACCCACCATGAACCTGCAGCAGTATCCGGATCTGCCCGATTACAAACGGCTTTTTCCGTTCCGTCATACCTTCCCCAAGAAAGACCGCGACCGATACAAGGCATTCAAGGCATCGCCGATGGTAAATACCACGGTGACCGACATGGCACGTGAGTACATTTCATCGCTGCAACTGGGGCAGAGAGGAGTGACGGATATGCTGAATATAGCCTATACGCTGACTCCCTATACCTATACCCGCGAGACAGACAACCGCACGGAAGCTATGGATGCTTATCTGCGGCTCGACCGTGACCTGGCGCGCCTGTTCGAGACCCTCGACAGTATGCCGGGGCGCGACAATGTGGTAGTGTTCCTTGCCGGCACGCCATCGACAACAGGGTGGAAACGTGACGATGATCAGTGGAACATACCGCATGGAGAATTCTCGGCACGTAAGGCGATAGCGCTGCTGAACATGTATCTGATAGCCTTGCACGGCAACGGCGACTGGGTGACCGGTTATCATAACAGGCACTTCTACCTCAACCAGCAGCTGATAAGCCAGAGCGGGCTTGACCTTGTGGCTATCCGCAACGAAGCGGCGGAATTTCTCGCCCGCATGAGCGGAGTGAGCCATGTATATACAATCGATGACATAGTGTCGGGTCGTGCCGGCGACCGCGTAGACGAATTGCGTCGCAGCACCTCCCTGAAGCATTCCGGTGATCTGGTGATAACTATCAATCCGGGCTGGACTCCGGTGGATGATGATTTCAATACCACCGAGCGCGTAGTGCGCTACGGCTATACGCCGTCGCCCGCCTTCATACTGGCGCCGGGCATTCAGCACACCGAGATAGAAAGCCGCGTTGACGCGCGCGCCATAGCGCCGACCGTCACCCGGCTTGTACGTATCCGTGCTCCCAACGGCGCTGAACTTGCTCCGCTACGCTTGCGTAAGTGACGCACGGCGGGGATATTTCCGGACAATTTAGAATAAACCATTACCTTACACACCCTAAGAATAAAATAAATGTCATTTATTTCCTTCCTTAGCAATATCTTCGGCAATAAATCGCAGCGAGACATGCGCGAGATCCGTCCGATAGTAGATCAGATTAACGCCCTCGGACCCAAGATGCAGGAGCTGAGCAATGATGAGCTCCGTACGGTGATCGCCGATATACGTGCCGATATAAAACAGGCAACTTCATCGTTAGAAGAAGAGAACGCCAAAATAAAAGAGACGATAGACACCCTTCCTATCGACCAGCGCCAGCCGCTGTGGGACACCATAGACAAGAACGAAAAGCAGATACTCGACATAATAGAGGAACGCCTCAACCACCATCTGCCCACAGTATTCGCCGCCGTACGTGAAACCGCCGCCCGTTTCGCCAAGAATGAAACCGTGGAAGTTACGGCTACTCAGATGGATCGTGATCTGGCTGCCGAAGGACGCGATTTCGTGTCGATCGACGGTGACAAGGCTATCTGGAAAAATTCCTGGATGGCAGGTGGGAACACCATTCGCTGGGATATGATACATTATGATGTACAGCTCATCGGCGGTATCGTTCTGCATCAGGGCAAGATCGCCGAGATGGCTACCGGTGAAGGTAAGACACTTGTGGCGACATTGCCGGTATTCCTCCGCTCGCTTTCGGGAAGAGGTGTGCATGTAGTTACGGTGAACGACTATCTTTCGAAACGTGACTCCGAGTGGATGGGTCCGCTGTACATGTTCCATGGATCGACTGTAGACTGCATAGACAAGCACCAGCCCAATACCCCGGAACGCCGCGCCGCATATAACTGCGACATCACTTTCGGAACCAACAACGAATTCGGCTTCGACTATCTCCGCGATAACATGGCGATGACCGCCGGAGACATGGTGCAGCGTAAACATTACTACTCGATTGTCGATGAGGTCGACTCGGTGCTCATCGACGATGCACGTACACCGCTCATCATTTCCGGTCCGGTGCCCAAAGGTGACGACCAGATGTTCAACCAGTTTAAATTCCAGGTAGAACAGGTGGTCAACGCACAGCGCCGTCTGGCGACACAGCTCCTTAACGAGGCAAAGACCAAACTGGAAAGCGAAGACAAAGAGGTACGTAAAGAAGGCGCGCTTGCATTGTTCCGTGCGTTCAAGGGTCTGCCGAAGTCAGGACCGCTGATCAAATTCCTCAGTCGTGAAGGTATGAAGAACCAGCTTCTGGAAACCGAGGCATACTATCTGCAGGACAATCAGCGTGAGATGCCTAAGGCTACCGAACCGCTCTACTTCGTGATTGACGAGAAAAACCGTAGCGTTGAACTCACCGACAAGGGTATCGACGCCCTTACCCACGGTTCAGAAGATCCGAACTTCTTCGTGCTCCCTGATATAGCGTCGCAACTCAGCGAAGCCGAAAAGATAGCCGATCCGACCGAACGCCAGCAGGTGAAGGATGACCTGATGCAGGACTACGCAGTGAAAGCGGAGCGTGTGCACACGGTTACACAGCTGCTCAAGGCATATACACTGTTCGACAAGGATATCGAATATGTGATAGATGAAGGAAAAATCAAGATTGTCGACGAGCAGACCGGTCGTATAATGGAAGGTCGTCGTTATTCCGACGGCTTACATCAGGCGATCGAGGCAAAGGAAGGTGTAAAAGTAGAGGCTGCGACTCAGACTTTCGCCACCATCACGCTCCAGAATTATTTCCGCATGTATCACAAGCTTGCCGGTATGACCGGTACTGCCGAAACAGAGGCAGGCGAGTTCTGGGACATCTACAAACTGGATGTGGTGACGATTCCGACAAACCGTCCGGTACAGCGCATTGACCAGGAAGACCGCATATATAAGACCAAAAAGGAAAAATATAATGCCGTAATCGCCGAGATAGAGACCCTTGTCAAGGCAGGTCGTCCGGTGCTTGTAGGCACGACATCGGTGGAAATATCAGAACTTCTGAGCAAAATGCTTACCCTGCGCAAGATACCTCACAATGTATTGAACGCCAAGCTGCATCAGAAGGAAGCGGAAATCGTTGCGACTGCGGGACGCCCGGGAGTGGTGACAATTGCCACCAACATGGCGGGTCGTGGTACGGACATCAAGCTCACCCCGGAAGTAGAAGCCGCCGGAGGTCTTGCGATCATAGGTACGGAACGCCATGAGTCACGTCGTGTCGACCGTCAGCTCCGCGGACGTGCCGGACGTCAGGGCGACAAAGGATCTTCGATATTCTTCATATCGTTCGAGGATCAGCTGATGCGCCTTTTCGCAACTGACAAAATCGTGAAGATGCTTGACCGTTTCGGTCTCGAGGAAGGCGAACCGATAGAGTCGAAAATGATAAGCAACGCCGTTGAGACCGCCCAGAAGCGCGTGGAAGAAAATAACTTCGGTATCCGTAAACGCCTTCTTGAATATGACGACGTGATGAACAAGCAGCGTAACTATATCTACGCCCGCCGTCATCACGCTCTGCTCGGAGAACGTATCGGCATAGATATCGCCAACATGTTCTATGATGTGGTGGAGAATCTGGTGACCAATTATGATGAGGCTTCATCCTTCCCTGAACTGAGTGTGGAACTGACCCGTACACTGCTCATCGAAACGCCGTTCACTGAATCAGAGTATGCCAATATGTCGAAAGAGGAACGCATAGAGCGTATTCATGACGCAGTGATGAAAGCGTTCGAGCGCGCCTCGCAGCAGATTATAGATGTAGCCAAACCGGTGATAGACAATCTGTACGAACAGCATCGCGAACTCTTTGAATCGGGTAACAACGCTGCTATCGTGGTTCCCGTGACCGACGGACGCCGTGTGTTCAGCCTTCGCACTACAATCAAGGAATCGCACGACACTGAATGCCGCAATATTGTCAAGGAATGGCATAAGGCAGTGCTTCTGGTAACGATTGACGAGATGTGGAAAGAGCATCTCCGCGAACTCGACCAGTTGAAACAGTCGGTTCAGAATGCTTCGTATGAGCAGAAGGATCCGCTGGTAATATACAAGGTAGAATCGTTCCACCTGTTCGAAAATATGCTCAACAACCTCAACGTGAAGGCTATTTCGGCACTTATGCGCGGACGTATCTACATACAGCAGACGCCTCAGCAGCGTCCGGCACCTCAGCAGCCGGCTCAGTCAGAGCAGCCCGAGAACGAGGGCGCTCAGGAAAGCGAAGCGCGTGCATCGGCTCCACTGCCATCGAATGTGTCGGTAATGCAGAACAATGCCGACCGTCCTCTGCCTAACCTGCGCCGCCCGCAGCCGAAGATTGACCGTGCGATGCCTGAAAAGCCGAACGATTATTCAGCTTACCGTACATCGCGTGAAGAAGCTCCGGGCGCAGATATGCGCCGTGCCGCGTCCGCTCCCCAGGGCGAACAACGCCGTCCCGAGCCGTTCAAGGCTGCACCGTCGGTAGGAAGAAATGATCCATGTCCATGCGGAAGCGGCAAGAAATACAAACATTGTCACGGTAAAGGTAAATAAACTGATAAATAAACTGTAAAACTATTCTCTATGACAGCTAACAGGAAGTCACAGCTGATATGGGTAGTGGCAGTCGCGGGAATCCTGCTGATAGCTGCAGTCGGTTTAGGCATCTATAAGCTGACCGCGCTAAACCGTGAAGTAGAGGAAGTACGTCTCGAAAACGAGCAGCTTCAGCTGGCAAATGACCAGCTGAAGCTCTCGAACGAGTACGAGGCGCTGAGTTCGGAATTCGCCAATTACGAGCAACAGGCAGTCCGCGTGCAGAACGACACGATACTTGCCAAGTACACTGCCGCCAAAGCGAAAGTCGAGGAGCTTCTCGCAGAACTGAACTCGCAGAAAATAAAGAGTCAGAAGCGTATCGCCGAACTGCAGAAGGAGATCGACACCCTACGCGGACTGCTCCGACACTACATAGCGCAAGTGGATTCACTCGGACGTGAGAACGAGGCGTTGCGCGATGAAAACGCGCAGATACGCCGAAATAACCAGCAACTCACATCACAGGTTGCCGAAGTGAAACGCGCCAACGAAAATCTCAGTGAGAGGATGACCCTCGCCGAGAAACTTAATGTGGCGGGACTGACTCTGACTCCGCTGAAGAAGAACGGCAAGAAGGAAAATAATGTTACGAAGGCGAAACAGCTTGCCGTGACATTTACTATTCCACAGAATAATTCCACGCCGGTAGGGGAAAAGACAATATATCTCCGCATCGTTAATCCGGAGGGCTCGTTGCTGGGCGGTGGTGGAAAATTCACATTCGAAGGAGCTCAGGTGCCTTATACGGCAAAAAAGAATATCGAATATGCCGGAGAGGAAATGACCGGGGTGACGATATATTGGGATGTCAACACCACATTGACTCCCGGTGACTACACAGTGGAACTGTTTGCCGACAATTTCCGCATAGCTTCGAATCACTTCACATTGAAAAAGTAATCCGGATATGGAATGGCTTGAGCGTTATATCGCGGAAGTGTGCAGCGTGGAGATAACGACGCTCTCCGCCGTGTCGCGTATGATACTGAGTCTGGTTCTCGGCAGCTGTGTGGGTATAGAACGAAAAAGCAAGGGACAGATAGCAGGTGTGCGCACTTTCGCCCTGATTTCGCTCGGAGCCACACTCGCAATGCTGCTGTCGATATATGTGCCGCAGGAATATCTGGGACTGAAAAACGGTGACCCGGGACGAATAGCTGCCCAGGTGATCACCGGTATCGGTTTCCTTGGTGCCGGCGCTATAATACAGATGAAAGGTTCGGTGCGCGGTCTCACCACGGCAGCCGGTATCTGGATGGTTGCAACCATCGGTATGGCAGTCGGCGTCGGAATGTATGCAGTCGCCATAGTGGCTACCGCTCTGATACTGGTGATTCTGGTGCTTCTCGAACGCCTGGAACATCGCGTACATATGGGAGCTACGACACGCATTATTCGTCTGAGCGTGGATGATATAGTCACTGACATACAGCCGTATCGTGCGGCTCTTGACCGCTGTCATGTGCAGCTCGTCAACTTTTTCGTGGATTACGATTACGTGCAGGAACGCACTACGCTTAATCTGGTTGTACTGGTCAAGGACACGACCGACTACATAACCCTGTTCGGCGCGCTCCGCGACATTCATAAAACACGCTCGATAACGCTCGCCAATCAGGTGACAATATGAAAACCGACAATCATCACATTACAAACCACACATAATTCATGATACTTCTTTCATCAACCGCTGTCCCTATTGAAGGACTTATATCCGACCTTGCATTCATACTGATACTGGCAGCAGTTACGACTCTGCTGTTCAAGTGGATAAAACAGCCGGTCGTACTCGGCTACATAGTGGCGGGATTTCTTGCGTCGCCCCACTTCACGTATCTGCCGTCGGTGACTACGGAGGCGAATATCGACTTCTGGGCAGAGATTGGCATCGTGGTGCTACTGTATTCTCTGGGACTGGAATTCAGTTTCAAGAAACTGGTGAACGCCGGAGGCAGCGCGGTGGTGACAGCGCTGATCATTGTAAGCGGAATGATGTGTGTGGGATTCGCCATTGGACATACTTTAGGATTCAACCATATAAACAGTCTGTTTCTCGGCGGCATGCTGTCGATGTCGTCGACCACCATTATCATCAAGGCATTTACCGATCTGGGTCTGAAACACATGAAGTTCGCTTCACTTGTATTCGCCGTACTCATAGTAGAGGATCTGTTCGCCGTGCTCATGATGGTGATACTGTCGTCGATTGCGGTCAATAACAGTGTGGAAGGTACCGAAATGCTTTTCAGTATCGGTAAACTGGTGTTCTTCCTGGTGATATGGTTCCTGGTAGGGGTGTATCTGTTGCCTACGCTGCTTAACGCAGTAAGGACATACCTGAACAGCGAGACTTTGCTGATAGTGGGTATGGGACTCTGTCTCGGCATGGCGGTTTTCTCGGTATATTGCGGATTCTCGCTCGCACTCGGCGCGTTTGTGATGGGATCGATACTTGGAGGAACCAGTTTTGCAGAACGTATCGAACACGTGGTTACGCCCGTGAAAGATCTTTTCGGATCGGTTTTCTTCATATCGGTGGGAATGATGGTGGATCCGGCAATTATCGTGGAATACTGGAAGCCGATACTGGTGATGTGCCTTACGGTGATATTCGGCATGATACTGTTCGGCACTTTCGGTATGCTCGTGACCGGTCAGACTCTGAAAGTTGCTATCCGATCGGGTTTTTCGTTGACTCAGATCGGTGAATTCGCATTCATCATAGCCACTTTAGGTATGTCGCTCGGAGTGCTTGAGCCGACGATTTATCCGATAGTGGTGGCTGTATCGGTTGTGACCACCTTTACCACTCCGTATTTCATACGAATGGCTGACCCGGTGTATGCGTTTGTGGAACGGCACTTGCCGGCACGGCTCAATTTCCTGATCGACCGTTACAGCGAGAATGTCAGAAGCGAAAGCCAGACAACCGAATTGTGGAGGACAGTGCTTCAGCGATATATATGGCGCGTGATCCTTTATTCAATAGTCCTGATAGCGATTGAACTTATTTCGGAAAAATGGGTACAGCCGCTTGTCATGGAGATGTTCCCGCATTGGGGGCGTCTGATAAACGCGGTAATTACGCTGGGAGCCATGTCGCCATTCCTTTTCGCCCTCTCTTATCCGGCGTCGAAACGCACAGAACGTCGTCGTCTGCGCGAAGCGAACGCACATTTCGATACCCCGTTGATCATAATGTCGGTGCTTCGAACACTTCTGATGATAGGATTCATCATATACACGCTGGTGAATATCTATTCGGTGCTGGTTGGTTACACGGTCGGAATAATCGTATCGCTGCTGATACTGCTTGTTTTTTCCAAAAAACTGCGTGTGCGCGTTCGTCATATCGAGACCAAGTTTTTCAACAATCTGAATGAACGTGACCTGCGTCGTACCGGACAGAATAATAATCTTATCAGTGATATGCATCTTGCCTATGTGACTGTGGGCTACGGATGTCCGTTTGTAGGGGAGATGCTCAAGGATTCGGCTCTGCGCAGCCGTTATGATGTCAATGTGGCTTCGATACAGCGTGGCGCCGAACTTATTCCGGTTCCGGGCGCTACCACCCGTATATTTCCGGGAGATGTCCTCGCCCTGGTAGGACGTGAAGACTCTATACAGGAATTGCTTCCGGTGATAGAGAACGCCAACACCGATCATGGCGGATCAGGCTCAGAGAATATCGGAGACATGCGCCTGACTTCGGTTCAACTTGGTGAAAATTCGCCGCTGATAGGCAAGACTATAATGAATTCGGGATTGCGTGACCGCTACAAGTCGCTGCTTGTAGCCGTGAACCGTAATGGAGAATATATCACTTCGAATTTCACCACTCCTTTCGAACAGGGAGATGTGCTGTGGCTGGTAGGCGACCCGCACCTGATTGAAGAAGTGAAATAAGCAAGAATGATTATTTGAGCGGTAAATATTTGCGGAAGCGGCTCAAATTGTCTATTTTTGTACTTTAGAATAAATCAATAGAAGTTATATAATGGAAATAAAAGGCAAAATCATTGTCGCTCTGCCCGAAATGACGGGTACCTCCAAGGCGGGAAATGCTTGGAAAAAGCGCGAATACGTGCTTGAGACACAGGAAACATATCCTAAAAAGGTACATTTCGACTTCTTCGGTGAGCGCGCCGACCAGTATCCTCTTAACGTAGGCGATGTGATTACGCTCAGTTTCGATATCGAAAGCCGTGAGTATATGGGTCGGTGGTACACTTCGATCCGAGGCTGGAAAGCAGAGCATGACACAGCGGCAGCCAATGTGCCCGGTGCACCTGCTCCCGCTGATTTCAGCGGTTTCCCGGCACCGCCGCCGATTGACGCTCCCGGTAGCAACAACCTGGAGGATCTTCCATTCTGATTTTCCTTAGAGAGTGTGTATGGAAACACGCACTCTCATAATAACAAGGAGACGTATACAGGAACTCTCATGGCACCGCCCCGACAAGCCGGGAGTGACCGTGGAGTTCCTTTTCTGCTTTCTTAACTCAAACAATCAAAACAATATATAATATCACCATGATAACCACAAAGATACGACATCTTTTGACCGGTGTGCTCGTGGCTTCTACAGCCGCTTCATTCACTGTTCCGGTCAGTGCCGATGACCGCTCGGCTGTTTATGAACCAACTCCCGAAATACTCGCCGCACGCGAGAAATTCGCCGACTATGGATTCGGCGTCTTTCTGCACTGGGGCATATACAGCATGTTCGGGCAGGGAGAATGGTATCTGAACTACGGTCCGAATGCCAAAGAGTATGCCAAGGCGGCTTCCGGATTCTATCCTGCAAATTTTGATGCACGCGAATGGGTCAAAGCCATAAAACGTGCCGGAGCGAAATATATATGTTTCACCACGCGCCATCACGATGGCTTCTCGATGTGGGACACAGATCAGTCGGATTACAACATTGTGGATGCCACTCCGTTTAAGCGCGATGTTCTCAAAGAACTTGCCGAAGCTTGCCGTGAGGAAGGGATAGCCTTGCATCTGTATTACTCTCATATCGACTGGACCCGTCCTGACTATCCGTGGGGACGCACCGGCAAAGATACCGGACGTGACCGTGCGGAATGTGACTGGCCCTCGTACTACAACTTCATGAACAAACAGCTCACCGAACTTCTGACCGAATATGGCGATATAGGTGCCATTTGGTTCGACGGCTGGTGGGATCATGATGAAGATGCGACTCCTTTCGACTGGCAGCTCGCTGACCAGTATGCAATGATTCATAAACTGCAGCCTTCATGTCTTGTTGGAAACAACCATCATCAGGTGCCATATCCCGGCGAGGACATACAGATATTCGAACGTGACTTACCGGGCGAAAATACAGCCGGTCTCTCGGGTCAGGCTATAAGCCGTCTGCCCCTTGAAACATGTCAGACGATGAACGGCATGTGGGGTTATAAGATAATGGATCAGGATTATAAGACAACCACTGAACTGATTCACTATCTGGTTAAAGCTGCAGGTATGGGTGCAAACCTTCTCCTGAATATAGGCCCGCAGCCTTCGGGCGATCTGCCGGCGGCGGCAATAGAACGGCTTAACGGTATCGGTGAATGGATGGACCGGTACGGAGAGACTTTCTATGCTACCGAAGCCGGTGACTTCCCCGCACAGGACTGGGGCACCACTACACGTAAGGGCGACCGTCTGTTCGTGCATGTGCTCAATCCGGAGGTACGCGAGATTTATCTGCCTCTTGATGCCAAAGTTAAGAGTGCGGTTTCGTACGATACCCGTGAAAAAATTGCGTGGACTCCGACCCGTCAGGGAGGGGTGCTTACTCTTCCGGAGCGTCCTGCCGATACTATCGACTACATTGTAGAACTTACCACAGCCAACAAATGAAACCAATCCTTGAAGTATGTTGCGGTGACATCGAATCGGTACTCGCGGCAAACGAAGGAGGAGCCGGACGCATAGAACTGTGTGCCGCGCTCGCTGACGGAGGTGTTACCCCTTCAGCCGGGATGATACGCCGGGCTGTAGAGCTGAGCCACATACCTGTAAATGTGCTGATACGTCCGCGCGGAGGTGATTTTCTGTACACTCCCGAGGAAGTAGATGTGATGGAAGATGACATTCGGCTGTGCGGCGAATATGGAGCTAACGGTGTGGTTATCGGTGCCCTTACTCCGGATGGCATGATTGACGAGGCGGTCACCCGCCGGCTGATAGAAGCGGCAGGAAACATGAGCGTGACTTTTCATCGTGCTTTCGACCTGTGCCGTTCGGCAGAAGAAGGACTCGACACTCTCATTGCCTTGGGATGCGACAGGGTGCTTACTTCCGGACAACGTGCTTCGGCAATGGAAGGAGAGGAAACACTGCGTATGCTGCGCGACCGTGCAGCCGGAAGGATTGTTATTCTCGCCGGCGCCGGTGTCAACGCTGAAGTGGCAGGACGCCTGGTTGCTTCGGGAGCTGCCGACGAGGTGCATGCTTCGGCACGCAAGGGATCGGAAAGCCTGATGAAATGGCGGCGTCCCGGTGTGCCGATGGGGGCGCCGGGTACCGACGAGTACATCCGTAAGATCACTTCGCCAGACGAGGTCCGCGCGATAGTCAATGCCATAGAAAATCAATAACAATCAAAACAAACTGATGAAGATAAAAAACATAATGGCGGGATTGCTTTGTGCAACCGCCGCATGGGGTGCCCTTTGCGGGCTTCCGGCATGCAAGAGCGGTGATTCGGCAGCCGAACGGGTGCTCGCGGAACGCCGTGCAGCCTATCCGGGAGTGGATTTCAGCATATTTGATACAGATCTGACTCCTGAACAGCGCGAATATCTGACATTCCTGTATGCATATATGGCGCTGCCGGATATAACCGACCACGACGGAGAGTATTTTCTGGAAAATGTGAATACAGCTCTCCGCGCACGTGAAGAGATGCCTTGGGGAAAGGATGTTCCCGACCGTGAATTCCGTCATTTTGTGGTGCCGGTGCGCGTCAATAACGAACCTCTTGACAATCACCGTAAACTGTTCTATGAGGAACTCCGCGACAGAGTGAAGGATCTTACAGTGGAGGAGGCGATACTGGAAGTGAACCATTGGTGTCATGAAAAGGCTACATATCAGCCGAGTGACGGACGTACACGTTCGCCGCTGCAGACTTGCGGCTCGGCGATAGGACGATGTGGCGAGGAGTCGACATTTACTGTCGCCGCACTCCGTTCGGTGGGTATTCCGGCACGACAGGTATACACTCCGCGGTGGGCACACACCGATGACAACCATGCGTGGGTAGAGGCATACGCCAATGGAAAGTGGCACTTTATAGGTGCATGTGAGCCGGAGCCGGTATTGGACCTCGGATGGTTCAACTCGCCTGCATCGCGAGGCATGCTGATGAATACTCGTGTTCTCGGTCCTTATGACGGTCCGGAAGAGAAGCTGCAGGTAACCCCCGATTACACCGATATCAATGTGACGTCAAACTATGCGCCGGTCACTACTGTAAGTGTATCCGTTGTCAATCCCGACGGAACTCCGGTTGATTCGGCAACAGTAGATTTCCGCCTGTACAATTACGCGGAATTCTACCCGCTGACCACACGTACGTTCCGGGCATCCGATGGTAAACCCGTAACATTCAGTTCAGGTCGTGGTGATCTGCTCATCTGGGCAACCGATGGATCGCGCTATGGTTTCGCACCTTATACGGTTGGTTCAACTCCGGGTGAGGCTGTTATCACTCTTGACCGCACCAGCCATGCAGGAACAGTGAGCGAATTCACGCTCACACCTCCGCCTGTGTCGAACAATCTACCCCCGGTAACACCGGAACAGGCAGCTCTCAACGACTTGCGTAAGGCTAAGGAAGATTCGATACGCGCAGCTTATTGCGCGCAGGCGTTTGTAACTGATGCCGATATCGACCAGCTTGCAAAACATACCGGTCTTGACCGCAAACGTCTGGCAAGCGTTCTTACAGAGGCACGCAGTAACTGGAAAGGTATCACCGACCTGATTTCCGGCGCTTCCAACCGTGAACTGGCTCTTGACCTTGTGGAAACGCTCTCTATCAAAGACCGCGGCGATGCTCCTGCCAAGTATCTTGCCAGTGAACTGGCATTCACTCCCGATACCCCGTCACCTCTATTTAAAGAGTACGTGCTGTGCCCGCGTGTGGGTTATGAACAGATAGGCGAAAATAAGGAGACAATACTAAAATATTTCTCAAAAGAAGATGCCACACGTTTCCAGAATGATCCTTCGGCATGGGAAGCATGGGTAACCGAAAATATAGAACTGGTGCCTTCGTGGTATCCGCCACTGGTGACTATTTCGACCGAAGGTGTGTTACGTACCGGTAAAGCAAATGAAGCTACCCGCGAGGTGTTCTTTGTCAACGGCGCACGTGCATTCGGTATACCGGCACGTATCGATCCCATCTCAGGCAAAACACAGTGGGCTGATGAAAACGGTAACTGGATTGACGCGCGTTTCGGAGAGGCTTACACCGATGGCGTACGCACCACACCCTCCGGGAAACTGGATCTGCGATTCACTCCGGTGGGACGTATTGACGATCCGAAATATTATGCACAGTTCTCGCTCTCTAAGATTGTCAACGGACGACCCGAGTTGTTGGGATATGATGATTTCGCGCCGTGGTCGACTACCTTCGCCGAACCGCAGAAACTTGACACAGGTGAATATATGCTCACAACCGGTCAGCGTATGGCAGACGGCAGTGTAATGACCCGTGTGACATTCTTTGACATCCGCGAAGGCGAGACAACACCCGTAGATATGGTGATACGTCAGGACAGCACCGGTGTTCAGGTTATAGGATCATTCGATGCCGAGACACGTTATGTGGCGGAAGGCGAGACCGATCCGCGTTCGATACTTTCAACGACCGGCAGAGGTTTCTATGTGCTGGGTGTACTGAGTCCGCGTAGTGAACCGTCGGTACATGCCCTGAATGACATAGCACCTCTTGCTGCAGAATTCGATAAAGTGGGACTGCCACTTGTACTGCTTACTTCGGGCGACACTGAGCTCCTGCGTCGTGCGATGAATGATGCCGGAACAATGCCCGAACGTACATTTGTTGGAACTGATCCTAACGGCGCTATTGCGGCGACTATCATAGAGGATCTGAAATTGCAGCCGCAGTCGTTGCCCGTATTCATTATTGCAGACACGTTCAACCGTGTGGTATTCGTACAGCAAGGATACACGATCGGTCTGGGTGACAAATTGCTCGACATCATGCATAAGCTGTGATATTAAGCGTATGAAACATTAAAGCAGTCTTTTGCGGGGAAACCCGGGAAAGACTGCTTTAATGTTTTAGTATATCTGTCATCGTCAGAAAGGGGGCGCGATGACCCGGTCACCTACATTGCGGGCAAGAAGTTTCTTTATGTCGCTGAGCCGTTTGCTTTCGATCATGTGAACACGGATTGTCTCGAAATCGTCCCCCGCAAGACGTATTGCATCATGGGTTTCTTTGATCTGCCATAGAACGGTGGCATATTTCAGACAATATATCTGAAGCATTATCTTATCGGCAAGATTTTCGGTTTCGTCGGCAATCACCGCACTGCGTGTATATATGGTACTGATACGATGGATGGTGCGTAATGATTCGGCAGCTATCCGACGCAAAGGTTCCTCACGGTTGGTCATCATCAGCGATGCTACGTGTCCGGCACACAGACGTGAATAGTACGCGTCCGCTTCAGCATTGACATCCTCGGAGAGTTTCTGTTCAAGAGCCTCAAGATTACTCAAATCAGTAATGGAGTGACGCAGTTTATCGATACCTTCTTCCATGAGTCGGTCGCGAAGGGCATTTGCTTGAGCGTCGTAGTCGGCATATGCCTTTGCGGTTGCTTCATGATCGGTATAAATGCCGACAGCATAATCGAGGGCAGACTTTAGATCGGGGTTGGTTATCTCCATTTCATCGGCTTTCAGTTCGGTGTCAATCATCTCAACTACCGACATGGGCGCCAATCCTCCGTCGGGTGAATAGGCACTGGCGTCGGGAATGTGCATTATACCATATCTGACCGCGAAGCGTATCACACTCTGCTCGTAGGGACGCAGATAAGCGCGCCGTGCGGCTTCATTACCTGATATGCCGATCATGTCGGCTTCCATTTCGTCGAAAGCACGTGAGGCTTCATTTCGGCGCCGAACCTCGGCGTTACGTGCCGCGTTGTCGATGATCCGTCTGCTTACCTGAGTGACAATAGAGCACTCATTGAGGCGGAGTTCGCGACGGTTACGGCACACGGCAATAAGCTCGCGGCGGCGATTGTCATCATTAACAAGCGCTATCGAGTCGATTATTTCGCTTACAGCTCTGGTGCGCTGGACCGGGTCACGCATCACCTCTGCCGAAAGGAGCGACAGACGGTAGTCAACCATGTTCATGGAATGTTGCTGAAGATACTGCTCGGTTTCTTCCGGCGAATGAGATCGGGCGAAACTGTCGGGATCTTCTCCGGCGGGTAACGTTACCGAGCGCATATCCATGCCTGCCGAAAGGAGCATGTCGATGGAACGAACAGAAGCCTTTATTCCGGCAGCGTCCGAATCGTAAATCACCAGTACGCGATCGGTGAAACGACGAAGCAACTGCACCTGACCGACAGTAAGCGATGTTCCTGATGATGCCACTACATTGAGTACTCCTGCCTGATGCATCGAAATGACATCCATATATCCTTCTACCAATATGGCATAACCTTTTTCGACAATAGCGTCACGTGCCTGATAGAGACCGTAAAGTTCGCTGCTCTTGTTGTAAATTAACGATTCAGGTGAATTGAGGTACTTGGAAATATCTTTGTCGGACCGGAGTGTACGCGCACCGAATGCCACAACACGCCCCGAAACTGTATGCACCGGGTAAATTACACGTGAATGATAGCGGTCGTAGTAATCGCCCCGTTCGGTCAGCACTGACAGACCGGTGTTGACAAGTACCTGCGGGTCAATGCCATGTTCGATGAGGGCTTCATGTACTTTATTTCGTGCTTCGGGTGAAAACCCGAGTCCGAACACTCTGATCATATCATCGGAAATACCTCGCGAACGGAAGTAACTCAGACCGATGTTACGACCTTCGTCAGTGTCGGTCAGGATAGATGAGAAGAGTCCGGCTGCATGTTCGTTTGCTGCGAACATAGCCTCGCTGTCGGTTAGGTTGTGACTGTCGCTATCGTCGGGCAGGGGGATGCCTGCACGTGACGCGAGAAGGCGGACAGCACCGTCGAAATCGGTGTGTTCAACCTCGCGGACGAGATCAATCACGCCCCATGCTCTGCCACAGACCGAGCAACTGCAAACTTCTCTATCCGGTTCAACGATGAAAGAGTACGGCGCACCATTGTGGACGGGACATCTGCCTGCAAACGAGCCGTCCTCACGCCTGAACAGCCGGGTATATCGTTGTGCAAGAGCTTCGATATCGGTGTTGTGCACCACTTTCTGAATGTATGACTCATCTATCACATTGCAAATTTACAAAAATAATCGTGTCACCGGGAATCGGGCACCTGATGATGGCATGAAAAAAAGCGTAATTGTTGGATGTGTCATTGGTTTAGATTAATTTTGCAGTATAATTCTGTACCGATAAAAACTATATACATGGCACAACTTGACATTGCAGAAATCCATAAGGCAGCAAGAGTCCTGAAGGATGTAGCCCGTCACCCAGGGCTGATTGGAGTTACCAAACTTAATCCCGAAGCCGAAGTATATCTCAAACCTGAAAATCTCCAGCATACAGGATCATTTAAACTCCGCGGGGCGTATTACAAAATTTCGCAGCTCACCGACGAGGAGAAGGCTCGTGGTGTAATCGCATGCTCGGCAGGAAATCACGCCCAGGGCGTGGCGCTCGGCGCCGCTCACAATGGCATTAAGGCACTCATCTGTCTTCCTGCCGGCGCACCTATCTCGAAAATCGAAGCTACTAAAGCTCTCGGTGCCGAGGTTTGTCTGGTACCGGGCGTATATGACGACGCTTACGCCAAGACACTCGAACTGCAGAAGGAGCATGGCTATACATTGGTTCATCCTTTCGACGATCCGTTGGTAATAGCCGGTCAGGGCACCATCGGATTGGAAATCCTTGAGGAGATGCCCGATGTTGAGGCTGTGATCGTTCCGGTTGGCGGCGGCGGTCTTATTTCCGGTGTTGCATATGCACTCAAAACACTTCGCCCGGATATAAAGGTATATGGTGTGCAGGCTGCAGGTGCACCTTCGATGGTGAAATCTATTGAGGAGCAGGAACGTGTTCGCCTTGACAAAGTTTCTACTATTGCCGATGGTATTGCCGTGAAAGAACCGGGCGTAAACACCTATGACATATGCAACCGTTACGTCGATGAGATAGTCACCGTTACAGAGGATGAAATAGCTGCTGCTATTCTGGCTCTTATCGAACAACACAAGCTCGTTGCCGAAGGCGCGGGTGCTGTTTCGGTTGCTGCCGCTATGTTCGACAAACTGCCGATTAAGGGTAAGAAGGTTGTGTGTGTGGTGTCGGGTGGTAATATCGATGTTACACGTCTCAACCGTGTGATAACACGTGGTCTTGTTAAAGGTGGTCGCGACTGCACAATCAATGTGAGACTGTCGGATAAGCCCGGACAGTTATCACGTGTATGTTCGATTATCGGAGAGAAAGGTGCAAATATCCTTTCAGTAACACATGAACGTTCGACCGATAACACCGAGATTGGAGCATGTAACCTCCGTATCGAAATGGAGACCCGTAACCATGAGCATATTGACGAAATCAAAGAAGCTTTGGTAAACGCAGGTTTTGAACTCTAAATAAACAAATACTGTAATGGCTGTCATCGTTGTATGGCAGCCATTATAGCATCTGTCTATCAGTGTGATGCGTTTAAAAAGAAAAAAATAATGAAGATTCCAGAACGAAGTGCAAATTCTGATCGGGATTTTCGATAACACAACCT
>CAZKSF010000021.1:0-37837 GCA_964555405.1 uncultured Bacteroides sp. | reverse complement strand
GATGACCCGAAATCGCCAAACTACAAGTCGGACAATGCCTACCGCATCGCCTTTGAACTTGACCCGGAAGCTGATTTCTACTATAATACCGATCCCGAGGCGCCGGATCGTGTTTACACAATTCTACAAGTAGGCGAATATCTTGAAAAGAAACTCGCCGATGCTGTCTCGGGTAAGGAAGACGTTACTACAGTAGTCGGTATGTTGCTCAACTTCAAGGACTCACTCGTTGCCGACTATCTGCGCTCCCGAGGCAAGAATTACATGACTTTCCTCGAATGGATGGAGTTCTGTCTCGACTGTGATAATGAGGACAACCTGAGCAAGCCGGGCCCATATGACGTGATAATAGGTGCATATAAAGGTATTGCCGGATTTCTCGGACGGGCACCATACTACCCGCTTGGCGGGGTGGAATTGACCGACCCGTCTCAGCTGTCCAAACTCCCTCGCCAAGAGGTCAAAAATGCCATTGACGGTCAGCATCGATCAATCATCGAGGGGGGCAAACCTCAACCGTGGCTCGATGCTTGGCTCACACTCTTCTATCAGGAAAACCCGCAACTTGACCTGACGGAGAAGTTCACCTATGAAAAAGAGACTGCCCGATACATGGATATATTATGTGACATCGCGCCCGGCGGATACTATCAAAACCGCTACAGTTATGCGATGGGCGAGATAAACGATTCTGCCAAACAGATAAAATCAGGTACAAAAGATGTAAACCGCAACCGCTGGATTTATCTTCTGCTCGCATGGATTCCAGGTCTGATCATCATTGGCGGTCTGATTCTGTTTGGTTTGCCGGAGGGCAACCCGATAAAAGGACATGTCGTTCCGACCCTCCTCATCCTGCTCGTCGGATTTATCATCTACCGCTTCTTCCACGAATATCTCAGTAACTTATCCACCTCCAATTTCGAGTTGTTTATTGATGTTCCCATTGCGGCGGGGTGGGCTATCGGAGTGACAATATTCCTATATGCCGGTTTCGCTCTTTTCCCCGACTATCTCCACTACATTATCATGGGTCTCATAGCCTATCTGTTGATTAAAAACACAATAGAAATGATGTGGCATGAGAAAGTTGACACCGGTGGTGTCACAATCACCGGCGACGAGTTTGAATACAAACAGCTTGACGCACTCTACCACACCTTCAGGCAGAGCAACAATACACTCGAAAATGTCCTCACAAAATATGCCGAAATGCAAGGCGATTGTGATAAATCTGCTAAAAACAATAACTTTAAAGTTGGTATGGGGTTGATAACCCGAATGTGGATGTTTTTTGCCCTATGGTATCTCGCGACTACTCAGATAAGTGGTGAACGTTCATGGTCATCTGAAAATCAAGCAATCGAGATTGTGAAAGGCAAATGGGCGCTTGGATCATGGACCGTTAAGTATGCCTCGGGCTCTACCAAAATCGTGTGCAACATCGATTCGGTCGATGAGGGCAAATTTATCTACGGAACAATGGTTATTGCCGGACAAGCACCTGTCAAAGCCAGAGGTAATGTCAAAAGTGAAAACGACACACTACCGCTATCGTTCACTTTCTGGTCCGAGGATGGAGGGGGAGCCATGAAACAGTGCCTCACTGGTGAATATGTTTCGCGCAACAAGGAAATGACCGGTCATTATTATGACCGTAAAGGCATCATGCACCAGATCAAGTTCATATCCACTCCGCTCTCGGGCAATACTTCGGCAAAGCCTGCCACTACCGATAATAAGGCGACCAAAGCAACCCCTAAAGCCAAGCCCAAAAATGAACCAAAGAGCGAGGAAAGTTCAGGAGCTATCCTACCGGAACTCCCCGGTTATGAATCAAATTCAGAACCACAGACCGAGCAGGCTACCGACGTTGAATCTCAACCGGCAGTGCAGTCCGAACCTGAACCACAGCCTCAACCCGAGCCTGAGAAAGCTCCAGAAAAGAAAAACCGTCCAAAATTCCGTCCGGCAAACTCCTGAGAAGATTCCATCTATTTTAACAGCTCAAAACCATCAATATGAAAAGATATCTAATCTTATTAGTCACAATTCTTGCAACAGTCTCGGTCACTTTTGCCGAAGACTTCGGCGAAACGAAGCGCTATGAAGTAGCCAATAAGTCAGGCAAAGCACGCTTCGTGCAAGTAGAACCTGCCGACGGTCATTGGAAATATGTGAAGAGGGACTACGATATGTATCTCGACAACGGAACCATTATTGAAGCATTCGAAATTCCCAAACGAAAGGACTATAACTATGCAGGCTCAGGCTTTGTGCATAGCGAAGGTCTTGTATTTGAATATGAAGGAAAATACTATAAGGTTGTTTTTCCTGATAAGGATCTTAAACCGGTTAATGAAAAAGGAGAAGTAACAACGGGGCTCGGTATCCGCAACTATCTTAGCAACACATGGCTGGGCGATTGGTATCGTACATCCAACCCGGGACTGATTGCGCTCTTTTGTGCAATCATCTCAGTCATATTCCTTATATGGCGACTCTTCAAAGGCGATGAAGCTCCGATGTTTATGCGTTGGTGCTATGCCGTGCCGCTATGTGTCATTTCCTTACTCGAAATCGGGGCAGCTTTCTCGCTGGGCACCGATGCCGCCTGGTGGGTAAACCCTGATGATGTCGGATATTGGATTGCCACCCCACTTCTGATTCCATACTGCATTGTAGCCGCAATGATGGTCTTCTCTGTAAAGAACTACAACTTCGTAGGCAATGTGGAAGGTCTTTCCGATATGATTATTATAATTCTCCTCTATATTGGAATTGTGCTTACAGCAATCTCAGCTATCTATGTGGTTATCAATTTCTTGTTCGCTGCTTGCGTACTTATTTTCGCGGGCTGGATGTTTAAGGGTACTGATTCAAAGGATCACAGCGGTAACACTATTAATTCCGGACCACTTGGTACTTACGAGACAGACAAATACGGAAACACACGTCATAAAGGGAATTAATGAAAACCTGCAGAATATGTAATCAAAACAACCGCGACCAAGCCAGATTCTGTCGCCATTGCGGGGCGGAATTGGCTGTCATGGGGCCGGAGAAGACAACCGGCTTTGCAAAAACAATTAAAAAGGACCGTCTCGATGACCTTATAGGTCTTGAAACCCAGAAGGAGGCTGTTCGCGAACTCGTATGCACAATCCGTGCAGTAACCAAGGCATATGGTAAAGACGCTCTTAAAACCCTTAATACCAACATTCTCATAACCGGTCCTTCCGGCACAGGCAAGACAGAGTTGCTCATGGCAATTTCTGAGTATTTCATGGACGAAGGAATATTCGATGAAAGTGAGGCTCAGGCTTATACTGCCACGACCTTGGAGAACATCGACCTTGAACAGAATCCCGCCAAGGCAGTCATGATCGATGACGCACAACGAAATTTTAGCCAAAATCCGGAGAACCTGCTCATCGGCACTCCACTGGAATATGTATTTGATCGCGCACGTCTTCATTTCTCGCTTGAGGATGAGGAATTCATCATGATTGTGGTCGGAGACAACAAGTTTCAGGAGTTCATCGACTCCAAACCCGAACTCAAAGGTCTTTTCGCGCTCAATCTTCGACTGCCGGAATATTCTCCTGTAGAAGTGGCAGAGATATGTCAGGTTATCCTGAAGGAAAAGTATAAAATGGACTTCAGTTCCGGAACCTTTGAGAAACTCTGTCGTGTGTTCAACTTTGAACGACGTAACAACGATACTTTCGGAAATGCACATCTCGCCAATGCGAAGGCAAACGACATTGTTATTAAAGCCACACGCCGATGTCGCGGCTCCATGCCCACCGAGGTGATCATGGACGACATTCAAGGCAAGGAGTATGTGCCCAAGACCCTCGATGAGGTTATGAGCGAGTTCGACAAATATGTGGGTGTGGACAACATCAAGAACATCATGACCGGCATCGTCGATTCCATAAGTTCTTTCCGCAAAATCCACCCCGATAAAGAGTATGAGCTAAAGGATCATTTCCTCTTCTTAGGTAATCCCGGAACTGGCAAGACTACAATGGCTCGAGTCTTTGCCGATGCCCTCAGCGCTATGGGTATCCTCCCATCCGGACAGCTTGTGGAGGTAGCGCCTAAAGATCTCCGAGGACAGTATGTAGGTCACACGGGACCCAAAGTAGATGCGGCTTTTGATAAAGCAATGGGAGGCATTCTCTTCATCGATGAGGCATACAATATGTGGAATGGCGCTGATGACCAATTTGGTAATGAGGCTGTGACAGTCCTCCTCAAAAATATGGAGGACCGAAAAGGAAAGCTTGTCGTAATTCTGGCAGGTTATCCACGTGAAATGGATTATTTCATCCACAACGCCAACCCGGGACTCGAGTCACGTTTCAACGAGTCAATAGAGTTCCGCGACTATAAAGGTCCGGAGCTTACCGAAATTGCCAGACGCATGATAAAGTCGCATGGTTATACTCTTGACGCAGACGCCGATAAGATGATCGACAAATTCTTTGAGAAAATGTATATCGCCCGTAAGAAAGACTTTGGAAATGCCCGCGACGTACGAAACGCTATCGACAAAGCCATAAAAGCGCAAAATGCTCGGGTTCAAAAGTGTATCAAGGACGGAACGATTGAGCCTTTACAGGAATTCGTTTTAACGCAGAGCGACCTCACTGGCAACGATAAGCCGGTAAAAACCGTTGATGAGGTGATAGCTTCTATGGACGATCTTATCGGCATGACCGAGATTAAGGAAGAGATCCGGAAACTCGCAAACGTTGCAATGGTGAATCGCATACGCATGGAGCGCGGTCTTGGTTCCTCGGTACTTCAGCCTGTGAACATAATCCTCACAGGAAATCCCGGTACCGGCAAAACCACCATAGCAAAGCGTCTGGGTGAGATACTCTTCGCAGCCGGGGTGCTACCGTCCGACAAAGTCATTGAACGTGAGGCTAAGACCATCCTTTCGAGTTATGTTAATGCATCCGGTCAGAATATGGACAAGGCGGTAGATGAGGCTATGGGTGGTGTCCTGTTTATTGATGAAGCCTATAACTTACTGCCACAGCCCGGCAGCCTGAATACTACCGGGAATGAAGCGCTGGATGCATTGATGACCCGTATGGAGAATGATAAAGGCAAATTCGTTGTAGTCATAGCCGGCTATCAGGACCGGATGCAAGAGTTGATCCAACGCGGAAATCCCGGTCTCATGAGCAGATTCAATAAGAAATTACATATCGACGACTATGACGCAGATGCACTCACAGCTATCTTCCACCTCAACGTGCGAAAACGCAAGTTCCTCCTTACTCCCGAAGCTGACGAAAAGTTGCGGGAGTATATCCGGAACATGGTCGACGCCAAGGGACTCCATTTCGGAAATGCCCGCGAAATAGTAAACCTTCTTAACGAGGTTGTCGAGCTACAGGGCAATCGAATTGCCACGGATCCCACCATCATAGATATTAACCCTGATGCCTTGACTACCATTGAGGTCTCCGATATACCTGTTTTCCGATGAACCAGATAGAATGTCCTGCTTGTTGCGAAATGATTCCCGATGACAGCAAATTTTGCGACCAATGCGGTGTAGAACTTCTCGAATGTGTCAATTGCCATACACTTGGTGCCAACCCATTCTGTCCTGAATGTGGCAAGCCAATGATCTCGCGCAAGTCCGAAAGAGATGAATCTGTGGATGGTGATAAAGAGCAGGCGGTGGAAACGACTATTGCTCTGAAAGCACGTAACGGTGGAGTAATCCTTAAGCCCCAGCCGGAAGCCATTATCGGACGCAAGGAGAGTCCGTATGAATCCCTCTTGGCACCGTTGACCCTTATTTCTCGTCGTCACGGAAAGTTTGTAAAACGTGGTGGCAGATGGTTCATCATTGACTTCGGTAGCACCAACGGAACATACGTCAATGACAAGGAAGTGCCTGCCAATACACCTGTGGAGTTCGCTCTCGGAGATGCGGTAGATATTGGTACCTACGTTTTTGACGTTATAGAAATATGAAAACAACGATTCTCTACGAGGCTGTATCAGACATAGGTTGTGTCCGCACTAACAATGAGGACATGGCGTATGTAGCCGGGAAGTTGGTTCGCAATGGTGCCGTGGCAGGAGATGCCGACTACGACGGATGCTTAGCCTTCGCGGTGGCCGACGGTATGGGAGGATACGAAGGTGGAGAGGTTGCTTCTGAAATTGTTTGTCGCTCCTTTGCATCTTTCATAAAGACTTTCAATGGCGTTATAGATATTCCTTCCCTTAAACAATGGGTAAAAGAGGCAAATAATCTTCTCCTTGATACGGCTCGCATACGTTCCGAGTTTATAGAAATGGGAACGACTTTTATCGGTCTGGTATTTTGTGGAAATAAATGTTTTCTGCTGAATGTCGGTGATAGCCGATGCTATAGGCTCAGATCTGGTATTTTAAAACAACTCTCCACCGATCATTCAGAAAGAGAACGAACCCGGAATCTGGAGATCCCGTCAAATCTTATCTATAATTTTATGGGTCAGAATCAGGAAGCCTTCTTTTCAGATGTCATTGAGTTGACACCATTAGTAAATGATGTGTACATTCTTTGTTCTGACGGATTGAGCGATATGATCGAGGATGAGTTCATGGAAACAAATACGGATGACCTCCGGTATCTGGTGAATGAAGCAAAGAAAGCCGGAGGTTTAGATAATATAACAGTCATTAAAATCAGAATATGAAATCCAAAGAAACCATACTTGACATAACGAAATTATCTAAGGATTCCTCTCGTTCTTTGGATGAAAGATCCGAATCTATTTTAAATGTAATAGAAACCTATCCGGATTCTGTCAAGATTGCAATAGAAGGATATAAAGGTATAATTAAAATAATTAAACAGGAGAAAGCAATAGCCTCCCATACACGCTTATTGATGCAATCGTACGCTGAGCTTGCTGAATTGTATGCTTCCGGCGAAAAATATCGTCCCCTCGAGAAGTTATCTTTTGAAATCAGGGAAATACTAAGGGACGACCGCATCGCCTGGTACATAATAGAGGAAACGGTCCCCGAAATAATTGACGCTCTTGAAGAAACAATCTATAATCACGAGCTATATCGTCTGTTGTTGGTATTTCTGGATAAAGCATATCGTAATAATAAATTAACTACGGATTTGAAAGGACGCGTCCGGCACCTTCTCAAACTTCATATACTCCTGAATGAAAACCAAAATTGGACCAATTATTTGCTTACAAAGGATTTGGAGGTAGCCATGGCATCATTGTTCGATCCGGCAGAACTTCTGAAAATAATTATTAAACCCACTATCGGGCATCTTAAAGTAGACCCCGTGGAATACACTACGCAATGGGAAGATATTTACTACGATGTTGAAGAATATCTGGACAATAGATTTGCAAACGCTCCACGACATATGGGGTTTTGCTTCATGTATTGGTCGGCAAAACAGGAATATCTCAAAGAAAAATATAATATTGATTGGCATTCTCCCGCCCAAATGAATCCCCGAGTAATATTTGATTGATATGACACAACTAAGACATCGATCCAGGTTAGCGACCATCATTATCCTGTCCGTTATTGCACTTCTATTATTATGTCTTATAGTAATAATGTGGTTCAAGACAGGCGAAGAAGCCTCCGTGGGAATATTCTCGTTGGCTGTTACCTTGTTAGGTACGATATTTATTGCCATTGAGTTGAAGAATGGTCAGCAAGTCACTTGTAGCGACATGCTTATCAACCTCAACAATTATTTTCATGACAGCGACCGATTGATGAAGGTTTACGCACGGTTAGAGGAGAATGAAATCGAGCGGGATAATTGTAATAAGATATGGGCAGACGTGGAGAGTGTTGAAGTTGCACAATACTGTACATTCTTTGAAAATCTATATTTGCTTTATAAGAATGAGATAGCCAGTATAGAAGACCTCGACGATCTTTTCGGGTATCGTTTTTTCATATTTGTTCATCACCCTTATATTCAAGAAAATTATTTACTGCCGACCTCATCATCTTATGTCCAGATATTCAAGTTGTATCAGGCTTGGATAAACTATCGGAAGAAATCCGGAGATTCTGATTGGAAAGCACGTATACCCTACTCGCAGTTTATGTTTGGAGATACCTATCTCAAAGATCAAATATATCTACATGATTGTCTGCTTTCTGACAAGTGTGATCTCAGCACTATTACTATAAGAGAAAAACAATTCACTATCCGGGAGTTAACTTTCAGAAATCTTTCTGATATATTAAAATTACAGGAGGAATGCGTAAAACATCTTTCCGATTCTTCTCTATTTTATCCCTTGACTCGAGAAGAATATCTTGAATCACTTCATCTTGACAAGGTCTATGGAGCTTTTTGCGAAGATGAGCTTGTAGCCGTTGCTGTAATTGTTATGAATCGAGAGGGAAAACGAAATTTAGCATGTGAATCCGACTGTGACCCACTAAAGACATATACATTTGATGCTATTATTGTGGCTCCGAAATGGAGAGGATATGGGCTGCAAAATATAATGCTGAAACAATGTGTATACTTGGCAAGAAAGAAACAAGTTACCCATATTGTAGCAACTGTTTCCCCGGATAATTTCTACAGTCTGAATAACTTTACTAAACTGGGATTTAAAATTATCTCAACTTCTCCAAAATACGGTGGTCTTCTACGTCATACTCTTAAATTCACATTACCCAATGACTCTAACCGATAAATTTCTTGAACTTCAAAAACAGTGGGAGCGCGATTCAAAGGTCAGCAAGAAAATTGTAAACCTTATTAAAAAAGCTCCTGATAGCAGTGAACGAGATGGTCTCATTTCATTAATGTATCACGAAGGAATAGGGTATATTGTTGATTTAGAGAAAAGTTTTGAATTAGCAGAAAAAGCCTCCGATGGAGGTGACCCGCTTGGCTATTTCATGCTCGGCTTTATGATTGATAATATTGAAACTCCGGATCAGGCAAAAGGTGGATCTCGCCAAAAATACGACCATTATGATGCTGAACGGTTTTATGCAAAGTGTGCTGAGCTTGAAAGCCGCTGGCAACCATTCGCTATTTTATGGCTCGGCGACTATTATTTAGATTTTGCACGTGGGGGCGATCCTGATGTGGCAGTAAATTACTATGAGTCTATAGCAGAGCATAACGCTGAGGCAGCCGAAGCTCTTAGTAATTACTATTGGAATCTAATAATGCCGGAATATTTTAAAGATGACGAATGGAGGTCAAAGCTTTTTAAATGGACTTCGGTAGCTGCTGAGTTAAATCCGGCAGATTTTTCATATCGCATGGGATGGATTTATGCTGATGGACTTGGATGTGAACAATCATATGATAAGGCTATGGATTTCTTTAAGACAGCTTACGACTACGGCGATATAAAAGGAGCCGAAGCAATAGCAAAGATATATGAAGAGAAATTGGAAAATGAAATAAATCCGGATTCGGATTTAAAGGCAAAATATGCAGAAAAAATAGCATTCTGGAAGAAATTCGCCGACAAACTTACTTAAGTAGGTTTCCTATCTTAACACTGCATCCAATATAAACTTGATGACGTACATACAATTCATCTCACACTTATTTGATTTATAATTCTCTACAGAGGCTCATTCTTTTAATTGCTTAAATTTCTGTAATGCTCAATTTTTTCTTCTCTGCGTTTCTTCATCTGGTTAAATTCCTCCTCCATTTCATGGAGAATAGATTCTGCGACAATATGCATTTGAGTTGAATATACAGAAGGAAATCCTTCGTGTTCCGAATAATTTTTTTTACTATTCTCAATGGCACATTCAACCACATATAGAGCTTGCGTTGATTTTACACCTCCAGGGATTAAAGTATTTAGATGCTCTTTAAGCCAATTACTTCTATCACGTTCCGACATAGCCAATCCATCCCTTAAAGGTGATGGCTCATCATAGTAGTGATAAAATAACCATGTTTCAAACGACGGATTACTAATAATCCATCGATAAGAATCAGACTGCTCATTATCCTTTAAGTAACCCTTTATTTCCTCAGAAAAATCATCAACATCTTGTAGTAAATAGATAATATCACCCTCCTCAATATGGAAGGATGAATTATCTTCAGTTACAAATAGTTTAGTTTCAATAAATTCACTGGCTAAAGCGATAAGCTCGTAAGGTTTCAGGCCCTGTCCTTCCTTTGATCTAAAAGCTACCTTTACCGAGTGAATGTGCCCATCTGTTTTTAGTGGTCTAAAATAGTCTTTCTCTCGCTTTGCCCCTCCAGACAAGATAAAGATAATACGCGTGGATAAATATGGAGAACCCTTAGTATAGTCTGTAGCTACAACGCCTAACCCAGCAATATCTACTGAGCTATCGCTATTTTTAACAGAATTAGGTGAATCTTCTGGAATGTTCCTAGATGATTCGCTCTTCGAATATCTTAATTCTTCAATCTTCATCCTTTAGAATATCAATGGAACTCAGGAATGGGATTGCACCAAATCTTCCATCCAAATATCCATTCTCCAACGATAAAGTCTTGTGAATCTTGAAATCATTAAGAGAATACATATTTGATACTCCATATGTTTTTTCAATCATCCACACCTCATCGGGACGAAGCAGTTCCTGTTGATTTAATAGTGCTGTCTCGTGAGTTGTAAAAATTAATTGTCCATTGGAGTTTGAATTACCGAAAATTTTTATCAATCCCTTAATTAGAATAGGATGAATTGAATTATCTATTTCATCAATTACTATTGTTTTACCTTCGTAAATGGCATAGTAAATTGCAGGAACGAGAGTTAATAAGCGGAGGGTTCCACTTGATTGCGCCTCGCATTCCATAGTTCCTAAATATCCACCAATACCTAATTGATGAAATAATAATTCTTTTACCGTCCTCACCCCGTCTTCCTCAGTAATTGTTAGAAGTGGGAATTGCCTATCCATTTTAGAGAAGGTCTTGCTTCCAGATTGCATGGAAATTGATTCTAAAACTTTTGTAATCGTGTGCTTCTCCTCTACATCAGCATGTTTTACCCAATCGTCAAATGACTCATTTCTAATACTTAAATCTTTAATGCCTAATCCAATATTTGAGAACACATGCTTTACAAACGACATCATTTCCTGTTGTTGACTGAGCTGATCAATAAGCCAAGGTATTTGATAATCAACCTCTATTATTTCTAACTTGTTTTCCATCCAATCAAACGCATCCGAAATAAACTCATTTTCCAATAAGCGCAATCGTCCCAAGATTGAGAACACAGATTGAGAGGGATTAGATTCTAACTGACGTGTAATTACTTTTGTAATCTCAGTCGTCGCAATGTGAGAATCAAAATATATGTGATTGAATTCTCGCTTGTAGATAAGAATGTTATCCGTCTTACCTAACCCCGAACAATACAAACTTTCCTCACTAACGCCTTCTTCCGTTAGATCAAAGGTGTATAAATATGCCCCCTTATCATTTCCAAATTCGATTAAAAATGACATTGGAGTTGTGTCTAATATGGGCAACTTAAATCTATTAGCCTTAAAAAATGAGACTATCCAATTCGGATTTGAATTTAAATTGAACTCTGTAGCAAAGCGTTTAATAAATTTTATTCCGTACACAAAGTTCGATTTTCCTGAACCATTAGCTCCATATAAAGCACAACTCTTTAATACAGGAACTTTCCCATCTTCATTATAAACATGATGATAGAAATTTTCTCTTTTAAGATTTGGAAACATATCAAAATGCGCATACTCGGCAAAAGAGGCTATGTTCCTAAATATAAGTCTGTATAACATTCTGATGTATGGGTTTTATTTGGTCTGTAAAATTAGTAAAATTTATTGATATTGCATAATCTCGCGTGAGAAATTCACGCGAGATTTATGTGTTATAAAACATACTCTTATTTTCTGTTTCCATATTCTGTTGTATAGAATCCATTAATTTATGTTAAATCCGAGGCAGGGTGAGTGGTCATTCGATTTTTGATTATAACTTTGCTGTACCATATTTATAGTACAGTATTAAAGTGGATATTATGAACGATTCAATAATTCTAAAAGATCTGGATTTAGGATACAAAAAGGATTCCCCGGTGCTGTCGCATGTATCAACTGAGTTTAAGGCTGGAGGCGTATATGGACTGCTCGGTCTGAATGGCGCCGGTAAAACAACGCTTCTTAAGGGGTTGTCAGGGTTAATTCGCCCGCTTGCCGGATCAATTAATGCATTTGGATTGCAACCTTTTGACAGGACAACGAAATTCCTGTCTGACATGATTTTCGTGCCAATAAATCCCATATTACCAAAACTCACCGGAGAAGCTTTTATAAGCATATATTCTCAATTCTGGCCTACGTTCTCAATGGAAGAGTTTTTAGAGATCACTCATTTTCTGTCGGTGAATCTTAACAAAAACCTATCGAAAATGTCGTATGGCGAACAGAAAAAATTTATGTTGAGTTTTGCATTGTCAGCTGACACAAAACTCATGTTGCTGGATGAACCATTGGCAGGACTGGATATGGTTTCCCAAAAGAATTTCCTTATGGCACTGGCTCAGAATCAAAAGCCACATCGTATTTCCATTCTATCCTCAAATCAGGCGGAGGAAATCGAGAATATTATCACCTATGTAGCAATTATTTTTGAAGGAAAATTATTGCTCAATTCATCTGTTGAATCTTTAACAACGGAATTTGCATTTTATAACCAGGGGTGTCACCCAAATTCGGTTTTCGACGATGGTCTTAAATCAATATGTCTTAACACTGCCGGGGACTACACCGATGTGGATTTAAGATCATTGTTCTATGCTGCTTGTTCAAGTAAAACATTTCGGGAAATTCTTCATACAATAAATAATAAAACCAATACCTATGAATAAGTTGATCCAATCATATCTGCGCAGATACGGTACCCGCGATACTGTGCTGCTTGCCTGGTATATATGCACTATCATAGCCTTATACCTATATCTCAATCATCAATTCCGGTATGCCGAAGGTCTTGGAGACATCAGGCATAAGGCGGCTCAATGCTGGGTACTCTGGAATGTATGCTACGCCTTCATAACCACATTCAGCGGTTACGGGTCGTTAGGTAGAAGTTATGAAGCATTACTTTTACCTGTTTCGGCAAACGCGAAATTCTTATTTACCTTATTGAGAATATTTGTGGTAGTGCCTGTCCTTTCTTCTGCGATCCTGCTACTTATTGACTATGGTTTCTGCCATATCTTTGCGGTTGCGCCAAAAGTCACACACTACGCATCCTCAATGTGGAATGCTCTTACCTATACGGGAACTGTCTACCACCGTCTTCCGATTATGCCATATTATCTGCTGACTTTATGCGCAATGATTCTCGTTTTGAAAACTGTTAAGCAAACCAGACTGCCAATAGGTGTCATTTTTGCAATTATTGCAGCGTTTGCAATAGTTTATTTCGGACCCCACTATGAATACGGTCAATATAATTACCCCTTTATAGCGGGCAAGATAACGGTTGCTGATCATGGCACGGCAGTAACAGAACTCGTATCATGGACCAGTCTTACAGCAAGGGCTCAGCGTTTCGTTTCATACATATTCTTATTGACCCTTCCTGCATCTATGTTATATCTTTCGTACTTACGATTTAAAGAATTGGAACTCGAACAATGATTCTTAGTGATTCAAAACCGGTATTCATCCAAATCAAACAATGGGTCGAAGACCACATACTCAAAGGCGAGTGGACTGCCGACTATCAGATTCCTTCAATACGGGAAATGAGCGGAAAGTTCAGAGTTAATTCCAATACGATAGTGCGCACTTATGAAAAACTTGAAGCAGAGGGTTCGGTTTACAGTGTTCGAGGCGTAGGGTATTTTGTCACCAAAGATGCCAGAAATAAAATCATGGAATACCGCCGGAGCAATTTTTATAAGGAAGATCTTCCCGCCTTTCTCCATCAGATTGATGTACTGAATATTGATTATAAAGAAATTATAAAAATAATAAAGGATGAAAACGAGCAGTAAATTCGCTATTTTCATAATGGTAGTTTTTATCATTTTCCCGGCTATCTGCTATTTGCTTAACCACAGTAGTATGACGGCAGCAGACATCAGGCTTAAGAACATAGCTGTCAGTCTTTCGACTGATACAATCAGGGTTGTCAATGTCACGGGAAAAAGAGTTACCCCACGGTCGATTTATGTAGCGCCTTTACGATATGGGAGGAGCGAAATCAATCTCAATGTCCAACCTGCGTATATTATCGTTAAAAATGATACCCTGTTTGTTCATATCGACGATGCAAGTCCGGTTTACCAAGGATATATACACATCAGAAACCTGCAAACAGCCATACTGGATTCTGATACTATAACTTATAACCTGTCCCCATTATAATAAACAGTCACGAACATCACGGATGCATAAGTCATGGTGTCAACCGGAATAACAAACACAATAATTTCAAAAAACGGGAAATACGATGAACCTCCTGACAGTCTTATTCGCATATCTGGTATTTACGCTCACCTCTGTAGCTCAGATAAACATTGCGGGGACAGTTATTGAGGACGAGTCAGACGAACCGCTTGCAGGTGCTTCTGTTATTCTGCGCAATGTCAACGGAAAAATAACTGATTTTACCACCTCCGATATCAATGGCAAGTTCTTGATCTCCTCTCCTCGAATCAAAGGATACTCAATCGATGTGTCAATGATGGGCTACGCTAAGCACACCGTGAATCTTGACAGCGTTATGCTACCTCTTACAATCAGTATGAAACCGGCTCCCGGAATATTAAAGGAAGTAGTGGTGACGGCCGACCCAATCCGTGAACATGGCGACACTATTGTCTATAATGTAAATAGTTTCGCTCAAGTTCACGACCGTAGCATCGGCGATGTACTCAAACGTATGCCTGGTATCGAAGTGTCAGAGAACGGAAAAATTCAATATCAGGGTGAAGATATCAACAGGTTCTATATCGAAGGCTCTGATCTGCTTGGTGGCAAATACGGTATCGCAACAAATGGAATCAGTCACGATGACGTAGGGTCAGTGGAAGTTATGGAAAACCATCAGCCGCTGCAAGTCCTTTCCGGAATTAGTTTCTCGGATAAGGCTGCTATCAACCTCAGACTAAAAAAGAAAGCGAAAGCATCTTGGTCATTGAACGGCAGTACGGGAGCCGGTTACACCGGACAGCCCGAAGGTCCTGTTTGGGATGGCAATCTGTTTGCATTGGCGGTCATGCCCGGTTTCCAAAGCATAACGACGTTCCGGGCAAATAACATCGGCGAGAAGGCACATACAACTGACTATTTCGCTTCACGTAGAGGGACAGAGATAAATCCTTATGTTGAAGTCTCGCTTCCGGATGTGCCGGATCTAAGCCGGAAACGGACTTTGTTCAACCGTTCCGCAATACTCTCTTCCAACAGTCTTCAAAGAATGAAGAATGGTGAATTCAAAGCTCAAATTGACTACTCGTTCAACTGTGTAACCGCACAGGCTGCCGGCTCCACTACGTATTTTCTTGAATCGGGTAACCGTGTCATCTCTGAAAAGCGAGAAGGAAATGACAGATCACATTCAGTTTCGGGCAATTTCATATACGAGGTCAACCATAAGAGTTTTTTCATAAACAATACCCTACAGACTCACATTGACTGGGATAATATCAGGCTTGCTGTAACCGGGTCACTGTCTAATGATCAATCGGCATCGTTGCCCGATTACTATGTAGGTAACACCTTCAAAATGATAAAACGATTTAGAGGGAAGCATATCGTCACCTTCAATAGCAAAAATGAATGGGAATCGCTACCTCAGACTCTTGACGTATCGACAAACGGCACGTCTATCAAGCAGCACATCGGCAGTCATGCTTTCTATACCCATGAAAGCGCTGCATACACGTTCTCTGTCAAAGGACTCACCATTAGCCTCGAAGGCGGTGTGAAAGGATCACTCCGTTCACTCAATACCGATCTTTCTTATCTGCCTGAGGGTGTTACAGGCAACACACAGAATAGTTCGAATATCAATTATATCGCCTTGTATGCTGTTCCCCAATTTGAGTACTGGGTCAGGAGAGTGAACCTCTCCCTTAACGTTCCGGTCAGTGTCGAAGACTATAATTTTCACAAATCGCCCGCCCGTCATTCTGAGTTTTATCTCTCGCCATCACTAAGCTTGAATTGGAAACCTAACAATCGGTTATCGTTTTCCCTTAGAGGAGATACAGGTCGATCGCCAATGAATCTAAACCTAATCCATCCGGGTTATATAATGACCGATTACCGCACATTTAATCAAGGAGTGGATAACTTATATAGTACCACCTCACAGAGAGTATCTGCAGGTTTCTCTTACAAACATACGCGGAGAGGAGCTTTTGCTAATGGAATGATAATACAGTCATGGTCGCAAATACCATATACCATGATGCAGCAGCTATATGGCGACTATATAGTATATTCATATTGCAATGCAAATGGCAACGGGAAAAAATTCATGGCAAACGGAAACCTCGGGAAGACACTTTATTTCATGAGAGGAAGCGTAAATGTCAATGGTTCGTTCAACCGCACCGAATCTCACCTTTTTTCAGAGAACAACGCCATATATTCCGTAAGAACCGGTTGGAGTGTCAGGGCAAAAATCAATGGTACTCCGCTGGAATGGCTTAGCTTTGATTACTCAGTTAGCTTTTCCAATAGCCGGCTTGTTATGAACAATCTCAAAAATCCCCGGTTGAAGGGAATCGAAAATTCTCTACTTCTAAATATTATGCCTGACGCAAAATGGGAAGTGCGTATAATGGGAGAACATTACCGGAACCAGTTGACAGCCGGAATATATAAAAGTATTTTGCTACTTGACGCCAAGTTGGTCTATAAGCTAAGCAAAAGGGTTGAATTGTCATCACTTCTGAGCAATTTGCTCGATAAGCGTTCGTATAACTATACCACATACAGTCAGCTGTCCTCTTTCGAGTCACGACGTTGGCTTAGAGGACGCCAGTTACTATTATCAATATCCTTAAGAAAATGAAACAATCCGTCCTTCTGATGTGCATGATGACTTTAATATCTTCTGCACAACAAAACGTTACAGTTGAATATTCTGTAGGCAACAACTACGGTAAGCAAATGACATTGATAGCCAATCCCATGAAGTCACTGTATTTTAACACTATGAGCGAATACGTTGATTCATGCGAATCGACTCCCGAAGGTAAGGCGCGTCTCCATGAGATTCAGATGAAAGCCTGGCGCATCGTTCAACCCGACGGTACTGTAACATACGATGGACGTAAACTCGGTCTGGCTCCTGAGAAACACATATTCCTGTATGTCGATAAAGACTCCAGTCAGGGGGAACTGACCGTATATGATTATAAGGCAGGTGGACTATTTCGTTACACAGAGCCAATGGATGAAATAGTCTGGGAAATTTCTGAAGACTCTACAAAAAATGTCCTTGGATATGAATGTTTAATGGCTGTAGCTGACTATCATGGCAGGACATGGAAAACGTGGTTTACAACCGAAATTCCTATTCAGGATGGTCCGTGGAAACTGCGTGGACTACCGGGGTTGATTCTTCAAGCTGATGGCGGCGATGGATTCGTCATTGAAGCAACAGAAATCGGTGTCACATCCCAGTCTGTTCCGCCGGTTTACTCAACCGAGAATTATGAAACAGGAAAGCGCAGACAGATTCTTGCCAATCACGAATACTACGAAAACAATCTTGAAAGCATCCTGGCTGCACAAGGCATAAAAATGAATGCAGACGGCTCGCCGGCTGATCTGCCTAAATACGACCGACAGCACAAAGCCTGGGAAACGGATTATTGACCGTTATAATTAGTACAGCCGGTGATAATTACATAATGAAAGGCTTCCGTCAGACTCTCTCAGGTGCATTCCATTCCCTTCGCAATATCGCCAAAAGGAGCAGTCGGCGCACTCCCCTGATTTCATCCACCGGCGATCTCTGTAAATGTCGAATCCGTTAATCCAACGTTCTGAAAAACTATGTGTATGAATGTTTCCTTGATGATACTCCCCGCGTATACTTAAACATCCTGAGATCGAACCATCTGCCAGAATTGATGCCACATTGATGCCAGCCTGGCAGAAATACTGATGGTCACGGACTTTGTTTTCATACCTGCCCAGGAATCCTTCACAACTATAGTTCAAATTGATTTTACCGCTCTTCCTTACGTTAACGATGAATTCCATAAGTTTCCTATACTCAGTAGGGGTTAATTGCATTTCATCATTGTTCTTCGCTCGTCCGCTTGGAAAGACAGTAAAAAGTCTCCAATCTTTTACACCGATCCCTATAAGAAAGTCCCGAAACATTTGTAATGTCGAAAAATTTCTTCGATTGACACACGTAATCACGTCCCAAGTGATATTGCATCTCGTCAATGCTTTGATTGCAATTACAGCCCTTTCAAAACTATCAGTGTTACCCCTCATCCAATTATGATCATCAGCCAATCCATCAAGACTTATGGCAATCGTTCGCAGCCCGGCATCCACCAGCTCCTGCAGTTTCTGTTCTGTCAATAACATCCCGTTACTGACCATTCCCCAAAGAAAACCACGACTGGTAATCTGACGGCCACACTCTGCTAAGTCCCGACGCATCAGTGGCTCCCCTCCCGTTGTGATAACAAGTGTTTCCGAAGGGACGGTCACTTCCGCAACCTCATCAAGAACCGGAAGGAACTCTTCCAAAGGCATATCGGCAATAGAAGAATCTGCGCGGCAATCACTGCCGCAATGCCTGCAATTGAGGTTACAACGCAAAGTACACTCCCAAAACAATTGTTGTAGAACATGTCTCCGTTTTCTACCGGTTAACTTTCCTCTACCTGCTTCAAGTTTTATTTTATGAAATATGCTGATCCCATCACTCATATTACCAGCCAAACAATAATTGCAATTATAGCCGCTAATATCAGTATAATAATCCACCATTTTACCGGTCTTTTTCTCACTGGCTGCGATCTGTGGACTATTGGTTCTTTATGGTCATGGTTGACTATGACCGGTGGAGGACCGTAGACGCAACCGAATTTTTCATCCTGCATTATCTATATTTTAGTATTTATGTAATTGATATTCTACTGCATATTTCCAAACTATCAACTATGCACTACAAAGTTAATAAATCTTCTGCAGATATTTTTATCTGTAAGGTGCCTGTCAAATTATACCGGTGATTTATGACTAATCTCAATTATTTCGTACCTTTGCAACCTAATGTTTACAAACATTCATATGTTCATAGCGATTTTAACTTATAAAAAGCCTTTAGAGGAGGTTGATTTTTACCTGCAGGATCATCGTAACTATCTTACCTCTCATTACGCAACCGGAGATTTTATAACATCGGGACCGCAGAATCCACGTGTAGGAGGAGTGATTATGATAAAAGCTGAAAACCGTAAAGCGGTAGATGCTATAATTGCACAAGATCCGTTTAAAATCAATGAAATCGCCGATTATCAGATCATTGAATTCACTCCGACAATGTTTTGTGATCCCGTACTGTCCGGCATATTATGACAAATCATAACCGAATATGAAACCGATTGTAGCTGATACGCAATTAATTGCAGCATGCGGACTCTATTGCGGCGCTTGCAAAAAGTATCTTTTAGACCGCTGCCCCGGATGCAGATTAAGCGAAAAGGCATCGTGGTGTAAAATCCGTAAATGTGTCAGTGACAAAAGCTTTCACACATGCGCTGAGTGTTCAATGGAGGTTAGCGATTGTAAAACTTACTCCAATTTAATGGCGAAATTGTTCGCTTTCATTTTCAACTCAGATCGTCCGGCATGCATCCGTTATATAAAACATAATGGAACACAAGCTTTTACTGAAGAAATGGTACGCCGTAAATGTCAGACTATTAAACGAAAATGATGGAATTACTTATTTTGCCGGCTCATCAAGGGCGTGGGGTCAACCGGCAAGCCATCACATCTCATTTCGAAATGAAGGTGTGGACCACTGCTGTTTCCCGACATTCCACCAAGAGCAATAACATCGCCCGGTGACACTTGAGTACCCTTTGCAACGAGGTATTTTTTCAGATGAGCATATCGTGTCTGAATACCGTTGGGATGTGCTACTATGACATAATAACCGTAACCGCCTTTCTGATAACCCACGCTCTCTACCTTTCCACCTAACGCAGCTCTTACCGAATCGCCCATGTGAAGCGCAATATCCAGACCCTTATGCATGCGTTTCTTGTCCGGTCGTAATCCGAACCGTGAAGTAATTATGCCATGAATGGGTACGAAGAAATCATTTACCACATAGTCCGGCAGAGTACCCGAATAACATTCCTGAGAACCGGGTGTATTATCCTTACCCCAGAATCCGCTGTTATAGTAATCATTCTCACCATATGCGGATGAAAAAATATCAAAGACACCTATCGGAATCTCCTCAGTTACTGAATCCACACTCTGTCCGTCATTCCCCTGTGTGTGTCGCACGGAGTCACCGCTTCCAATGATTCTTACAAGGCTTGTGAATAAATCAGTCACATCCGTGGTATCTGCGACATTGACAACCTGTTGGCTAACAGGCGCGCCGATCAGAACCGACGCGCCTGCTATAATTAGAGCCGTAATAATTCCGAGTCTACGCATCAACTTTTCTGAGTATTGTCTGCTGCTGATGCGGTTTTCTTCTTATAGTCCTCAAGCATCGGCTTCAGGAAGAGAATCCAGGCTGCACATGCGGCACCTCCAAGGAATGTGAATCCTATCAGAATCATTGCCTTACGCGGAGATGCGGGTAAGACAGGAACTGTCGGCGGAACCACTACCGCATATACCGGAGTATTTTCCTGAACTTTTGCTTTGGCTTTCTGAACCTGTTGAGCTGTCTGGTTATAAAGACTGAAAGCGAGCGATGCCTCGTTTTCCAGGCGGTCGCGTGTAATACGTGCCGACTGAGTAGCCAATCCTTGATTACGGTCGCTGTAATCGGCGAGTATCTGTTGCACACGATAATATTCCTGCTGAGCCTCACTATTGAGTTTCTCGGCGTATTCAAGATCCTGACGCGCCTTGTTCGTACGGTAGTCTGTCACATACTTCTGGAGACGGCTTACCACTGTATCGGCAAGAATAGCCGATACCAGCGCATCCTGCATTTTCACATCAATTGTCACAACCGAAGTTTTCTGATCCACTGATGCTGTCACTCTCTTGGAGAGAGATTCAACGAGACGTGCTTCATCCTGAGTAAGCTGGAAATTGTCAAGGACGTGCCCCTCGCCTACTTCCTCCGAACTTCTGAACAGACCGATTATCTTGCCGGGCAAACCAAGTATGAGACCCCACCAGGGACCCGAGGTTTCCTCGGTCATGAACTGTTCTACACTCATGGTCTCACCATCTTTTTTGGTTTGCACCTTAACGTCAAACAGACCGGTGAGGAATGGTACAGAACTTACTACATCCGGATAAAGCTGAGGATATACGGCATCAGTTCCTCCGGAAGCGCCTCCGCCCAATCCCGCCATCGAAGCCAGAGCGCTGAGACCACCGCCCGACTGTTTTGAATCCGTAATCTCAGGAGCAAGCTTTACTGATGTTACGTATTCACGTGGAATACTGAAAGCTACAACCAGACCAATGACAGCACCAATGACAGCCCACTTTATTACTTTCTTACGTTGATCCCACAGTTTGGAGGCAAGCTCAAGCAGATCTATTTCGCCTTCCTCGTTTTCGTGTGTGGTAATATCCTTTTCGTCCTGCATATTATCTTATTTAACAATGTTGGATATTGCTGCTGCCACTGCTGCTATTGACGAGAAGCTTGTAGCGATAGTAAGGATCTTTGCCCAGTCAGTTCCCGTCGACGAGGGCTTGGACGGAATGATGATGTGACATCCGGGTTCGATTACGGTATTACGTTTGGCTTTAGCCACTGTGCCGTTGAGATAGACTATGAATACCTTGTTCTTTCTGGCTGTCTGACCGTAGCCGCCTGCCTGATCGATATAATCCTTCAGTTTTTTACCGGGTTCATATACTACCGTATTCGGGAACATTACATCTCCGGAAATCTTCACTGTACTCTGTTGTTCAGGAATGAATATCTGATCGCCCGGCTGGAGTACGATATCAAAAGTACTTCCCGGATTTGAAAGAGCTTTTTCAAGATCGATGCCCACATTGTATATACGTGAAGCCTGAATCATACTTACAGCGATCGAGTCGCCCTGACCTTGTCGGCTGTTTGACATAGCCAGACGAAGAGCTTCCTGGCGCGCTGCATATTCATCGTCGCTCAACCGGCGTGTCATGTGAGCACCTTTTATATAAGCTTCATCAAGTATGCCTCCTGCACGACGTATAATATCGGAGATTCGCTCGTTTCTCTTCTCAAGAACATAGTCGCCGGCGAACAGAACTTCACCATTGATTGAAACAAACTGCTGGGCTGAATAGCCGGGACTTCTACGTATCTGCACATTATCGTACGGTTTTAACAGAAATCCTTTTCCGTTTCCTACTACCAGACCATTCTCAACATTCACCGAATATACTCTTGAAAGCATCTGTGTCTGCTCGGTAGATGTGGGATCGGATATTCTTCGCGAAATATCCACACGTGCTGTAGAAGCACCTTCCAGCAGACCACCTGCCTGGAAGATAAGGTCTTCGAGTGTGGTATTGTCTGCAAAAGGATAAGATCCGGGGCGTGCAACCAGTCCGCTGATTGATAACTGACCGCGTTCCTGAAGCTCATGAATTGAAGAAATTACCAGAAGGTCGTTACGTTTCAGCGCGACATCCGGAGATTTGCCTGAAAGAATATCTTCAAGATTGACGGCAATGATCTCAAGCTGCAGGTCATCGCCTTCGCGGTATAGGAGCGCTCTCTGTTTGTAAGCATCTTCAGTCAGACCGTCAGCTTTCGCAATCAACTGTCCGATGGTTTTCAAATCTCCACTGATGGCAAACGTACCCGGACGATAAACCGATCCCTTGAGTTCTACGCGGTTGGCAAAACGATCAAGTATGGTACCCACTGAAACTATATCACCATCCTGCAAGCCATAATTTGAGAATTCTTCACGGCCGATATTGAATAATTCATTTTCTGAACCGGACTGACGTGACAAACGTATCATATCGCCATAGGCGTCAGAGGTAAATCCGCCTGCATAATTGATAATGTCCTGTACAGTCTCGCCCGGTTTGATTTCATAGTACATCGGGCGTTTTACATTACCGTCGATGCTGACAAGGTTACCATACGGCGGTATGATAATCACATCACCTTCCTGAAGACGTATATTACCGTTAGTCTTGCCATCGAAAAGATATTCATAGATATCGATACCGGCTATCTTACGTCCGTCACGAAGGACCTGTATGTTACGCATCGAGCCTATATCATTGATACCTCCGGCACGGTAAAGGGCATGGAATACGGTTGAGAACGGCGACATTCTGTATGTACCGGGGGTAGATACCTCACCCATAAGATTGACCTGTATCGTACGTACCTGACCGAGTGTAACCTGAATATCGCTCTCCTCATCGCTTACGCCGGCATATTTCTGTGAAAATGCATTACGGATATGATTTCCAGCCTCATTTATCGTAAGTCCGTTCAGGTAGACCGGACCGAGCTGCGAAATCATTATACTGCCTTCAGGCGAAATCACCTGACGGAGATGATCCTCGGAAGTTCCCCATATATCAATAATGACTTCATCGCCCGGACCAAGACGGTAATTTTGCGGCGTAGCAAGATTATCACTTGGCTCAAAAGTCAGCGCGCGGGAATTAAATACATTATGTCCGTAAATATTCCGTGACGAAACCTGTCCGTTTCTACCTTTGTCGACTTCGTTACTTATTTCGTCAAACGATTCCTCCGCTATGTCGTTTGTGGCATCGTGGCGGCGTTCGCTACGTGCCGCACCCACCGACATTGATGTAGGAGATGTCTCACTGTTCTGGCGCGTCGTATAAAGATTCTTGATTCGCTCTGCCTGCTCGGGAGTGACACCCTTTGCCATCAGTTCTTTACCGATCTGCTGCTCGGTTTTACCGGCAGCCGCCTGCTGTTTGATGTAAGCTATTACTTCATCATCGGTCATTGCCCACGATGAAAGGGACAAAACCGCAAGAAGTGATAGGATAACATGCCTCATTTTCATAAGTAACCAGTTAATTACGAAGTTTATTCTAAAGTATCCGCTGATTCTGACAGCGTTTGTCTCTACTGACTTAAATAAAATCCATAGAGATGGCAAAATTACTAATTTTGTTAATAACCTCCAAAAAAACAATTGGCTAACAGAAAAAATCTTATTCGCTCTCCCTTTATCTTTTTTTATACTTGATGAGGAGTCAATCGCGGACGAAGAGGGAGGCGTTCGCATTGTTGAACGAGTACTTTGCCGCAACTCCTAAAACCAGCTTATAAGATTTCATTTAGGATGATTAACTGTATACAGCCCCCAATATGATTATTTAATTACCACTTTTTCGATTTGCATTGCTGTTTTTTTGATGTAGAATCCGGGAACAAGATTTTCCGCCTCCACTATCTCGCCATTGAGGTTATAGTAAACAGGAGTGGCAGTGTTTTGCGCATCCGGAGTGCTCAGAGCTGCTCCAAGTTCGGAAATGTTGATATCGAATTTATCGCTCACGTGCTCTCTGGTTCTTTCGTTGAAGAATTGAGCGGAATACTTGTCGACCGGCAGGTCAATATAAAGGGTATATACCATCTCTTCAGCTGGCAGTAGATGATGGGAACAGAAATTAAGATATGTAGAGAAGGTATCACCTTTTATATTCACAAAATCCAGTCTTACAGTTTCATAAAACGGAAATGTCCCACTATTTTTGGATGTGATGAGGAAATTGGTGAATGTATTTGCATACACATTTTCTTCGGTGGGTGTAAACCCGGAAATAAAGAGGTCTGTATAAGCCGCTGTATTATGTCCTGAGGCAAAGTTACACTTTCCATTTTTGATGGTCACATCCATATAAGCCACTTTGTCGCGACGCACAGGCATTTCCTCCCAGTCGGAGTTGCTACAACGGTACACAGGTCGGGCCGTATAATTCCCGTCAGCCAATCCCTGTATTGAGGTCGGAAGCGTTAAGGAGCATGTTTGTTGGTGACGGCTTTCCACATTCAGATTATCAGTCTTCACAAATTTGATCGCACCTGAAGTGTCAGATAACTCTAAGCCGATTTCGAATTCAAAGGGAGTAAGGCGCATAATGCGAAAATCGAACTTTTCGCCAAAGTCGGAGTCGATGATAAGCCACTGATTTGATTCCAGAAATGGATTGGTCGCATTGTTCACTCCCTTAGGTGTTATCCCGATAGTGATGTTCTGATTGAAATTGTAATTCGAGTGGAATGACTGATTCTCATGCATGAGTGTGGCAAGCGAAAAGTAGCCGTCGGATGCGCCGTTCCAACCCCAATTGAAGTGAAATAAGCCATCTTTGTACCCATCGCAAATAAAAGAATGTCCCATATTCGGACCAAAACCGTTTATCAGCACAGGGCGACCATTGGAAATCTCATAATATATGATGTTTTCCCAAGTTTCATCATCGAAGTAATTATGCTCAATATGCCGTATACACTCGTCATAACCGAAAAAATACTCGAGAGCCGCAGCTTCACAAAAATGCAATGGATCATTTCCAAAAGGATAGGTTGTGTGAGCCATCGGGAGGGTTGTGGATATAGCAAACATCAATTCCGAGACCGCCTCCGCTTCTTCGGCTGTCCACTGCTCGTTTTCGTAGAGGTCGAGCATATTGTCCCAGTCGAACCGCACTTGAGTGAGGTTATAGGGAATATTCTGCCCATCGAAAATGTATGAAATATCGCGCATGCCCGATTCAGGGTAATTATAGTACTTCATTATCTGGGCAATTGCGGTGGGGGTACAACCTGTGGCATCCCAGTTGATGTATTCCATAGCCTTCACATTATAAGGATAGCCCTGCCCCCAATTCGTTGTTAGAAGCGGTTTGACCTCCAGTCTGCTATTCTCGTTCGCAGACATCTCTATATTTAAGATCACCGGCAAAAAGATTGCTAATAAATATTTCATATATCTTAGATTTAAAGTTGTTAGATTGTTAGAATGATTTTTGCTGCAAAGATAACATTTATAGTCATCTCTTCAAAATTTCATCTTTAATTCTCTAAACAGAAAAAAGAATCTAATTATCCTTCATCCCGATTCAAAGTCGTATCGCTCCACCTTGAATCTGATAAAAAAAATTCCGGTCCGGTCACAGCGATTGTGACCGGACCGGATTAAACAGTCTTGAGAATTATCAGTTAAGCGTTCCGGCTTCAGCCTGCTTGATCATATTTTCATTTGCAGTGATATAAATCGCAACTCGACGATTCTGTGCGCGTCCTTCGGGGGTGTCATTCGATGCCACATAGTCAGCCATCGGTATACCCTGTGCAGTGATACGAGATGATGCAACGCCACTATTTACAAGATATGTACGTACTGCATCAGCACGACCGTCAGCTACTCGCTGGTTGACTGACATCGAACCGGTATTGTCGGTATATCCGAATACCTGTACATCGGTTTCAGGGTTCTGAATGAGAGAACTTGCAAAGGATGTAAGATCCTGTTTTGCATGCGCCGACAATGTTGTTCCGTTGGTGGGGAAAAGAATTCCACCCTCAAAAGTCACACGAATTGCCTGAAGACCATTCTGGTCAGTAACTGTCTCAACCTGAGCTTGGTTTGCAAGCTGTTGTTCAAGTTCAGCTTTCTGCTTGTCCATCTTCTTACCGATAAGCGCGCCTGCACCTGCACCGACTCCTGCGCCGATTGCCGAACCGATTGCAGCGCCTTTACCGCCTCCTATGAGCGCACCGATACCGGCACCGAGAGCAGCACCGCCGCCACCTCCCACAAGAGCCCCTTTACCTGTATTAGTCATTGACGAACAACCTGTTGCCATCAACATACTTCCCGCTATAACGCTTAAGCCTAAAACCTTGAAAATTCTCATATCCTATATTTTTAAGTTAATTTTTATAATCCAACGTAAAGTTAAACCTAAATTTTAAACTCTACAATATAGAGACAAGAAAAACATGAAAAGGTTCGATGATAGACAAAAAAAAATTAACTGACACCTGTGAAACCCGCATAGTTCAGTTCAATTACGTTCTAAAAAATCAGAAACACTTTGATAAAAAAAGAAAAAATCATAATTTTGTTTACTATTTTATCCATATATGAATCTTATCCATCAACGTCATTTTTTATACATATTCATCTTTGCTTATTTGGTTATTTCAACACCTGCAAATGTCAATGCAGTTACCGCAAGGATGCATACAGCTACTAACACTGAGGATTTGTCCAATAATGCTATCCTGACGATCTATCAGGATCGTAAAGGGTATTTATGGCTGGGAAGTTACGACGGTCTGAACAGATACGATGGCAAAGGTATCCGGGTGTTTCGCTTCGAACTGAACAATCCGTCCGGACTTTCAGGAAACATTATAAGCGAAATAAAAGATGCCGGAAGCGACAATATATGGATCCTTACTACAATGGGTCTTGACAAATTCAATCTGTCACGAAACGAGGTAACCGAACATCATGAAACTATTCGTGGCGAGCGCCAGTTGATTGCGACAGATACCATAGGCACTACCTGGGTACTTCATCCTTCAGGCGATCTGCATTACTATAATCCGGTAAGTCATGGCTTTGAACACGCAAATGTCAGTGGAATTCCTCCGTACGGTGAAGTTCTTTTGATGGAAACCGATCACAACGGGAACCTATGGATAATATCGCGTTCATCTCAGGCTGTGAAGATAAAATATGATTTTGAAAAAGGATACGACGAAAACTTAGCGCACCTTCGCGTTGATCCTGTACAAATCATGACCTCTCCGGCTCGAATGGCTTTCAGCGCGCCCGACGGAATATATTTGGTCGATAGTCTCAACGTACTACATCATCTGGCACTTCCTGCCGGCAAGACGCGGCGGATAACCGATTTCAGTGCGGCATTGGCTCACGGCAATTCTGCCGATATAGTAATGTGGCATGATGATTACATAGTATCGTATTTTGGTACCGGACCGACACAGTTGGTTGCTGCCGAAGGATACCGGCTGTATCCGTTACCAGATGACATTGGTGTATTTAAAATGACATCAGATAGATTCCAGCCAATAATCTGGTGTGCGACTGATGGTCACGGACTCCACAAGATCAGCGACTTCACTTCACAGATTTCGGTAATACGCTCATCTCAGATAACATCTCTCAGCAAACCGGTACGTTCGTTTTACGTTGACCGGGACTCCGCACTCTGGATCGGATCAAAAGGAAACGGACTCTACCGCATAAGCCGTAAGGCAATGCGTGAAATCACAGGACCGATTCCTTCATGGGGTATAAAACGCTATGGAGTTGCCGACGGTCTCATCGACGATCAGATCTTTTCTATCACTGAAAGTCGTTTTCATCCAAATAGAATATGGCTTGCCACCCGCGGTCCCGGGATATCATACTACGACCCGTCCAACGAAAGGATAAGCAGTATGAGACATCCTTTGATGAGACAGATACATGATATATTCGAAGAAAATGATTCAGTCCTTTGGCTGGCATCTACCGAAAACGGTCTCATACGTTGCACCATACGCAACGGAAGCAATCCCTCGATTACTGATGCACGCAACATAGTGTTCCGTAAAGGTGATTATATCTGCAATGAGGTATACTCGATGGCTTTCGACGGCGAGCAGTCTCTCTATATCGGATGCCGCGGAGGTCTTGGGATCGTCCGCTATAACATAGCCGACAATTCATATGAATTTCTGAATTCACTTACCGATATGTTTCCCAATGTGGGTGATATAATATGCCTGCATTACGACACCGATAAAAGACTTTACTTCGGGTCAAGTGCCGGAGCCGGCGTAATCGACCTCAGTTCGGCAAACTCTCATGAGAATCCTGAAATAAAACTTTATACACGATCCGACGGCATGGCAAATGACATGGTTCACGCCATACTGCCGGATAAAAGCGGAAATATATGGATGAGCACCAATAAAGGATTGATTCAGGCTAATGCTACCACGGGGAGTATCTTCAACCTCAATTCTACCGGGGAAGTTAAGGAGTTCTGTGACAACGCGGGATATATTTCACCTCTCACCGGTGAAATGTTTTTTGGTGGTATCAACGGTCTCGCATGGTTTCCAAGTATCGATGATACTGACGGAGATATATTCAAGCCTAACTTTTATTTCAACAAGCTTATCGTAAACGGACAGGAGCGGGAAATTCATGAATTTACCAACAAAGACAATCAGCTCGATTTTTCCAGCGATCAGAATTCGTTGACACTCACCTTCAGCGCTCTCGATTATATGCGGGGTGATGAAATCAACTACTACTACCGGCTTGACGGGTTTGACAGCGACTGGGTCAACATAGGCACTCATAATTCCGCATCCTTCACAAATCTCCCACCAGGCAAATATACATTGCGTGTGAGATATCAAAGCGATCCGCGGCGCACCATCTACGATGAGAAGAGTATTGACATAGTCATCCGGCATCCTTGGTATCGTACGACCATCGCTTTCATTATATATATACTCGTCGTACTTCTGATAATCGGTCTGATAATTCTGGAAGTGTACCGTCGCATGTCGCGCAAACGTGTCGAACTCGAACGATCGCCCGTGGATCAACGACTTCGGACAGTTTGCAATTATGCCTGTTACCAGGTCTCTGAAAATAAGTGAAGACAACCGTGCGTCATGGTTCTCTCATAAATCAGAAGAGTCACATCCTTATTATTATAAGGTATATCTTTCGGAGTACGATGTAACTACCGAAATCGCACCTACCGACCGCTGCGCTTACTTCCGGTTTACATTTCCGGAAGAAGATGACAGCTATGTTGTAATCGACGGTTACGATCGCGGTTCGTGGATCAAGGTTATCCCTGAGGAACAGCTTGTGATAGGATACTCTACGAAAAACAGTGGTGGTGTCGGACGAAATTTCCATAATTATTTCGTTATTGAATTCGACACTCCTTTCGAAGAGGAATATGTGTGGAACAACGGTAACGAAATTCAACCGGGGAAAAAAGAATTAACCGGCAATCATGTCGGCGCCGCCATCCGATTCAAAACCACCCGCGGTCAGCAGGTGGGTGCTAAAGTGGCTACATCATTCATCAGCACCGAACAGGCAGAGACCAATCTCGCCGAGATAGGTTCCCGCTCATTCGACCAAGTCAAATCCGATGCAAAATCACGTTGGAACGAAGTTCTTGGAGCTGTAGAAGTTACCGGTGACGATCCCGACCAGCTCCGTACTTTCTACTCATGCCTTTACCGTACAGTTCTATTCCCGCACAAGATGCACGAAATAGATCCACAAGGAAATATTGTACATTACAGCCCGTCGACTGATCAGGTAGAATCAGGCTACATGTACACCGGCACCGGCTTTTGGGATACATTCCGGGCTCTTTTCCCTCTGGTCAATCTGGTGTGGCCTGATGAAGCTGAAAAGATGCAACAAGGCTGGCTGAATTTCTACACCGAGAGCGGTTTTTACCCTGAATGGTCAAGTCCCGGTCACCGTGGTTGCATGGTTGGCAATAACAGTGCTTCGGTAGTCGCTGACGGTATTCTCAAGAATCTCGCCGGTTCCGATAGAGAAGCTATTGAAAAAATGTACGAAGGTATGGTACACGGTGCCAATAATGTTCATCCTCACGTTCAGTCGTCAGGGCGAATGGGATATGATTATTACAATTCTCTGGGATATGTTCCGTACAATGTCGGAATCAACGAAAATGTTGCCCGTACACTCGAATATGCTTATGATGACTGGTGTATATATCAGACTGCCAAACGGCTTGGACGGCCTCATGAAGAAATCGATCTCTACCGCCGCCGTGCCGGAAATTATGCCAATGTATTCGATAATGAAAGCGGTCTCATGCGCGGTCGTAATGAGGATGGTTCATTCCAGGCTCCTTTCAATCCGTTCAAATGGGGTGACGCTTTCACCGAAGGCAACAGCTGGCATTACACCTGGTCGGTTTTCCATGATGTTCAGGGTCTGATTGATCTGATGGGTGGTAAAGCCGTTTTGTAGCTACCCTTGACACCATATTCTCACTTCCGCCTGTTTTCGATGACAGCTACTATGGTGGTGTAATACACGAGATACGTGAGATGGAGATAGCCAATATGGGTAATTATGCTCATGGTAATCAACCGATACAGCACATGATCTATCTCTACGGATATGCGGGCGAACCTTGGAAAACCCAGTATTGGGCACGTCAGACTATGGATCGCATGTACAAAGCAACTCCTGACGGATATTGCGGTGACGAGGACAATGGTCAGACTTCAGCGTGGTACGTATTCTCGGCTCTCGGTTTCTATCCGGTATGTCCTGCATCGGATCAGTATGTACTCGGTGCTCCGCTGTTCAAAAATGCGCGTATAAATCTTGCCAACGGGAAAAAGGTGGAAATAAGCGCTCCCAATAATTCAGCTGACCGTCCCTACATGAGATCAATGAAACTTAACGGCAAAGAATACACCCGTAATTATATTGACTACGACACACTGTTGAAGGGTGCCCGTATAAATGTAACTATGGATTCCAAGCCCAATACTTCACGCGGAACGGGCTTGGCTGACATGCCATACTCCATGTCCAACGAAAAGTAACAGTTATCCATGAAAATTATACCTTACATGATGATTCTGACAGCTTGCACGGCCTTTATGCCGTGTACAGCTGCCGAAAAGGCTGATTATGTCAATCCCGTGATCGGAACCACAAAGATGGGACATACGTTTCCCGGTGCATGCGCTCCTTTCGGTATTGTACAACTTAGCCCCGACACTGAAAATATTCCTCATAATATCAACGGCAAATACCAGGGTCGGGCGTATGAATACTGTGCCGGATACCAGCATGAGGATTCAACTATTGTCGGATTCAGTCACACTCACTTGAGCGGTACCGGTCATTCCGATCTCGGCGACATAATGATTATGCCCACTACCGGAAATCTGCATCTCGAGCCGGGGGAAGCCGCCACACACTCCGACGGCTATCGTTCGGCATACAGCCACGATACTGAAAAGGCGACTCCGGGGTATTATTCAGTGAATCTAGACGACTATGGAATCAAGGCTGAGCTTACCGCGACAAAGCGTGTCGGGGTGCACCGTTATACCTATAGTCCGGAGGCTGATTCCACGCACATCATCCTCGACATGGACCATGCTATCTACAATTACGATGGAAAAACTCTGTGGACATATCTTCGTGTAGAGGATGATCACACCATCACCGGTTACCGAATCACCAACGGATGGGCATCAACCAACTACACATATTTCGCCATGACTTTTTCAGAACCCATAGTTTCCTATGGTTACAATGACCGGAAAAAACCCATGTATACCGGTTTCTGGCGTAAATTCAAAGTCAATAGCAATTTCCCCGAAATATTCGGAAGACAGATTGTGGCATTTTTCGATATGGAAGTTCCTGCATCACGTCAGATAGAGATAAAGGTAGCGATCTCGGGGGTAAGTACCGAAGGAGCGCTTGCCAATCTGCGTGCCGAAGCTGAAGGGAAATCGTTCGATGACATTGCAAGCGATACACGCAGCGACTGGAACCGTCATTTGTCGCTGATTGACGCACAGGGTACGGACGATCAGCTTGCCATGCTGTATACATCGCTCTATCACACCATGATCAATCCTTCAGTTTACATGGACGTGGACGGCAGTTACCGTGGTCTCGACCATAATATTCACCATGCCGACGGTTTCACCAACTATACCATTTTCTCACTTTGGGATACGTTCCGGGCACAACATCCGCTTATGAACCTGCTGTTTCCGGAACGCGCGGTCGACATGGTACAGTCAATGGTCAAGCATTACGAACAAAGTCCGCACCATGCTCTGCCCGTATGGTCGCATATGGCGAATGAAAACTGGTGTATGATTGGCTATCATGGCGTATCGGTACTTGCTGACGCGTTCGCAAAACATGACGGGCTTGACGGAGGTAAACTTTTCGAAGCAATGGACAACAGTGCCAATATTCCCTATTTCGAGGGTATGAGCGACTATCTGTCGCTCGGATACGTACCATTCGACCACAATGGAAGCGCCGTGTCTGTCACACTCGAATATGCTTACGATGACTGGTGTATCTACATGCAGGCTCTGCGTAACGGCGATACCGCTAATGCCGACCGCTATCGTGCACGCGCACTCAGCTACCGTAATGTTTTCGATCCTGAAATAAGTTTTTCACGTCCGAAAAACAGCGACGGCAGCTGGAAACCGACCTACGATCTGATGAAAACATCGGGTGAAGGATATCTCGAAGGAAATGCTATGAATTATGCGTTCTTTGTTCCTCACGATGTTAACGGTCTTATCGCCATGATGGGTGGCGATCGCTCTTTCATCGATAACATCGACCGTCTGTTCAACACTGACCTTCCGGAGGAGGCATACGAGGAAACCGAGGATGTTACAAAAGAAGGTCTTATCGGAACATACGTCCACGGTAACGAACCGAGCCATCATATCCCCTATCTGTATGCATGGTCATCACAACCATGGAAAAGCCAGTATTGGGTTCGTGAGATAATGAACCGTATGTACCGCAACAATATCGATGGTCTGTGCGGCAATGACGACTGCGGGCAGATGTCAGCGTGGTACATTTTCTCGGCACTCGGTTTTTATCCGGTTTGTCCCGGCACCGACGAGTATGTTTTCGGCGCTCCTTACATGCCATACATGTGCCTTAATCTCGACAACGGTAATAAGCTTGAAATAAAGGCTCCCGGTGTAAGTGACAAAAAACGTTACATCAAGTCGGTAAAACTCAACGGCAGACCTTACGAAAAGGCTTACATTACGCATGATGATATCATGGCAGGCGGCATTCTCGAATTTGTCATGAGTGACAAACCCGTAAAATCGCGTTGTATCAAACAGGATACGAAGCCCTATTCTCTTACTGCAAGTATAAACTGATCACATTTCTGAATACAATCATGAAACTTAACCGACATTTTGTCCTCACCACCTTGTTTGGATGTGCGGCTGCGTCCGTTATGGCAGCTATTCCGGTTGAAAGTCCGGTTACATATCATAAACCAATTGCAATTGAACGACAGTGGCGCCACTATCATCCCGGCAATATTTATTTCCGCATCGAGTCTCCTGAAACCGAGGGTGGCAAAATCTATAAGGCAATAATAACCGATCCTGACAGCTACATAACCGAAAATGCACGGCGAGTACTCCAGACTCTTTACTTCTCTCCCGCCGACAGCATTCCCGACATACATCGTATCGATTATGTAGTGCGCGACTTTGACGGTATATCATATAAAAGCGGCGGAGGCGACAATGTACGAATCGATTATAGTACTGACTGGATCGAAAAAAGCTTCAATGACAACGATACGGTCAAACTCGATTACGAGACCCGAGGTGTGATCTACCATGAACTCACACATGCCTTCCAGCTTGAACCTCAGGGTTGCGGCGAATATGACGGAAAGAGTCCATACTGGTCCTTTATCGAAGGTACCGCCGATGCAGTCCGTGTAGCTTGTGGATGTTTCCAGCAGGACTTTTCATCAAATGACCGTCCCCGCGGCGGCAACTGGATGAGCGGTTACCGTACTACCGGCTATTTCCTGTACTGGCTGTCGCTTAATAAGGACAAGGATTTTATCCGCAAATTCAACCGCACTGCTCTTGAGGTAGTACCCTGGTCATGGGATGAGGCAATGTACCACATTCTCGGTCGTGACGAAAAGAATTCTGTAGCGGCACTCTGGGATGAATATACCGCAGCTATCGGTGACCGATAATAATAAATACGATGATCCGTAAAGTAGCTTTATTGACAACTGTTGCCACCGGTATGATCTTCTCCGCTGCCTCTGCAGTGGAGAATGATCTTGCACAGTATGTCGATCCGTTGATAGGTACTTCCGGTTTCGGGAATGTTTATCCCGGTCCGCAGGTTCCGTTCGGAGGCATCCAGATAAGTCCTGACACCGATTTCGATGACTATGACACGGCAGCCGGATACAAATACGATCACCCTACCCTCCTTGGTTTCAGCCTCACTCATTTCAGTGGCACCGGCATTCCGGATCTTGGTGATTTCCTGTTCATGCCCGTTACCGGTAAACTGAACCTTAATCCGGGTACACACGCCGATCCCGATGCCGGATACCGTTCGCGTTACGATCATGCGCGTGAGGAAGCGCGTGCCAACTACTATGCTGTCGATCTTACTGATTACGGCACTCGTGCGGAAATGACTTCCGGCACTCGTGCCGGAATCATGCGTTTCACTTACCCGCAGACCGATAGTGCCTGGGTGCTGATTGATCTCAATCACACTCTGCGCAGTAAATGCGAATGGGCTAACGTTCGTTTGATCAACGATTCCACTACTACCGGATATAAGCTGGTAAATGGCTGGGGTCCCGAACGTCATGTATATTTCGCAGCTACCTTTTCCAAGCCTTTGTCTAAGGCGAGGATATATATGGATGATAAACCCGTCATATATAATACGAGCCGGTTCCGTAGTGATCGCGAGACTCACGGACACAATGTCAAGTTTGTTCTGCCGATCGATGCTTCTGATCCCGACCGCACCGTCGAAATACGGGTAGCCGTATCAGGAGTAAGTGCACGCGGAGCACTCGAGAATCTTCACGAACTTGATAATAAGAATTTCGAAACGGTGCTTGCAGAAGGAGTGGAACAGTGGAACAACGAACTCGCCAAATTTGCAATTGAAGGCACCACTGAGCAGAAACGCACATTTTATACATCCGTATATCATGCTTTTCTTCATCCATTCATTTATCAGGACAGCGACCGCAGTTACCGCGGACTTGACAAAAGCATTCATACTGCCGACACGTTCAATAATGTGACCGTTTTCTCTCTTTGGGACACATACCGGGCTCTTCATCCTCTGTTCTGTCTGGTGCAGCGCGATTTGCAGGCTGATATAGCCAACTCAATGCTCGCACACTATGATCAGAGTGTGGAGAACATGCTTCCCATATGGTCGTTCTGCGCTAACGAAAATTGGTGTATGATCGGTTACCATGCCGTGTCGGTCCTTGCCGACATGATAGTGAAGGATCTTCCCGGCTTCGACCGCGAACGCGCCCTGAATGCCATGGTGACTACCGCCGGCAATCCTAATTACGATTGTCTGCCGGAATATATAGCAAACGGTTGGGTACCATACGACAAAGAGAAAGAATCTGTGTCCGAGACTCTCGAATATGCCTATGATGACTATTGTATAGCCATGGCTGCCCGAAAGCTCGGACATGAGGAGATTCATTCCACTTTCCTTAAACGCTCGCTTAACTACCGGAATCTTATTGATCCTGTTACCGGATATATGCGCGGACGCGACTCTAAAGGAGAATGGCGCACACCGTTCTCTCCCATTGCTTACGAAGGACCCGGATCGGTCAACGGCTGGGGCGATATAACCGAAGGCTTCACCGTGCAATACACCTGGTATGTCCCTCATGACGTGGCTGGTCATATTGATGCCGTCGGGAAACAGCTCTATGCGGCACGTCTTGACTCCCTTTTCGAATTTGATCTTCCTGACGATATTCCGGGCGCCCACGACATTCAGGGACGTATCGGGGCTTACTGGCACGGAAACGAACCTTGTCATCAGATCTGTTATCTCTATAACTATCTGAGTCAGCCCTGGAAATGTCAGCAAAGGGTTCGTGAGGTAGTCGACCGTTTCTATGGCGACCAACCCGGCTCTCTCAGCGGTAATGACGATTGCGGTCAGATGTCGGCGTGGTACATATTCAATTGTATGGGTTTCTATCCTACAGCCCCTTCAAGCAATATCTACAATATCGGATCACCGGCGCTGAGTGCGGTGACAATGGATATGGGTGATGGGAAAAAACTTGAAATGACAACTGAGAACTGGAGTAAGGACAATGTTTATGTAGATAAATGTTACATTAACGGAAAACTCCATGATAAGTCCTACTTCACTTACGATGACATACGCGATGGCGCAACTATCAAATTCGTTATGAGCCGTAAGCCTAACCGTAAGCGTGCGACGGTCCGCTCTGCGATTCCACCGTCGGTCAGCGGTATGGAAATCTGACAATAACCTTTTCCACTTTTTATATTCGAAAGATGCAGTGTCAACCCGGCGCTGCATCTTTTTTGCTACGGTAATGATTCAAGTATCTGAAATTACATAATTATTTAGTTTTTTTGAGATAGAAACTGGGAGGGGTCTCAGCTTTTTTACGTACCTTTGCAACTTGAAATCAATTTGAATATCAGTTTAAACTATAAAATATGGCACAACAGGACGACGTATTTAAGAAAATCGTATCGCACGCCAAAGAATACGGCTTCGTATTCCAGTCTTCAGAAATCTATGACGGACTTTCGGCTGTCTATGACTACGGTCAGAATGGCGTTGAGCTAAAGAACAATATCAAACGCTACTGGTGGGACGCCATGACGCTGCTCCACGAAAATATCGTCGGCATTGATTCCGCCATATTCATGCATCCTACCATATGTCCGCCAAGGGCGCGACCTACACCATCACCGAGATCCCCGCGCAGAACATCAGCG
>CAZKSF010000020.1:0-42650 GCA_964555405.1 uncultured Bacteroides sp. | reverse complement strand
CTCGCAGCACTCGCACCTGAAACGAGCGCGTCTACCATTCCGCCACCTGGGCTTGTCGCTCTGAATTTCTGCTTTTGCGCTGCAAAGTTACGCCATTATTTTGGGTTTCGCAAATTTTTACAGATATTTTTTGAATTCAGTCTACCAAAAACGTCCCGATTCGGTATTATACTCCCAACCTGCTTTTTTCATAAGTTGTTTCAATTGCTCTTCTGTAATTCCCCAGTCTGCACATAACGCTTCGAGCGAACCTTCAAAGCTATCACGTAAGTGCATGTTTACCACACTCAGAAGCATGGCTGGATCACTTGGTAATTCCGGCATAAACTCATTATATTAAATATCCCGGATCATAGTTCGGAACAAACCATAATCCGGGATTAAATAATTATTACTCGATAAGCGACTTACGGAGTGATTGGAACGCCTCAGTCAATCCGGCAGAATTTTTACCTCCTGCCTGAGCGAATCCGGGTTGACCTCCGCCACCGCCTTTAATAGATTTTGCAGCTTCGCGTACCATTGCTGCCGCATTGTGTCCGGCTGCAACCACATCATCGGTAAGCATAACGGTAAGAAGAGGTTTGCCCTGCATATCGGATGTAGCAGCGATAAACGCTGTAGCCGTCGGACGAAGCTCACGAACTGCAAAAGCAACCGATTTTACCATATCAGGCATATATATACCGGCGAGTTCGACAAGCGCAAAACCATGAGTCTCATCAGCCTTTCCGAGTACTTCTTTCGCCAGCGAACGCACACGTTCGTTATGGAACTGCTCCACTTGCTGACGCAGATCAGCATTTTCATCAATGAATTTGCGGAGTCCGATCAGCACATCCGGTGCATTGTTAAGGAGTGCCGAAATCTCGCGTGCCGTATCACTCATACGGTCCATGGCATCCTCAACCGCATCGCCGGTTATTGCCTCAATACGACGTATACCGGCAGCAATACTGCTTTCGGATATAATGCGTATCATACCGATATTACCGGTGTTACCTACATGCGTACCACCACAAAGCTCTATTGACGAACCATAACGTATCACACGAACCTTATCACCATATTTTTCGCCGAATAATGCCATCGCTCCCATCTCGCGTGCATCGGCAATAGGAATCTCGCGGCGCTCGTCAAGAGGGATAGCCTGACGCACCTTACGGTTAGCGAGATGTTCGACCTCGCGCAACTGCTCCGGTGTTACTTTTCCGAAATGTGAAAAGTCGAAACGCAGCAATTTGGGCGAAACAAACGAACCCTTCTGCTCGACATGTGTGCCGAGAACCTGGCGGAGAGCCTCATGCAACAGGTGTGTAGCAGAGTGGTTGCACGACGTAGCCATACGTGCTTCACGGTCGATTTCAGCCTCAAATGTCGCGGTAACATCAGCAGGCAGATGACGTGTGAGATGCACGCTCACACCATTCTCACGTTTGGTGTCATATATCTCAACCGTTTCTTCATCGGAACGAAGCACGCCGCTGTCGCCCACCTGACCACCCATCTCTGCATAGAACGGTGTATCAGAGAGAATCAGCTGATAGTACTCGTTGTTTTTCTGTTTAACTCTGCGGTAACGTAATATCTGAGTAGGACATGACATTGAATCATAACCCACAAAATGTGTCTCACCTTCGCGCACAACCACCCAGTCGTCTGTTTCGACAGCAGCCGCATTGCGTGCGCGAGCCTTCTGGGCAGCCATTTCGCGGTCGAACTCCTCATGATCGAGAGTCATGTCATTCTCCTTAAGGATCAGTTCCGTAAGGTCAAGCGGGAACCCATAAGTATCGTAGAGGACAAACGCCTCACGACCGGAAATCGGTGTGCCTTCGCGGCGGGCGCGGGCAATAGCCTCGTCGAGCATACGTATGCCATTTTCGAGCGTACGGAGGAACGACTCCTCTTCTTCCTTTATCACTTTCATTATGAGTTCACGCTGAGCGACGAGTTCGGGATAAGCCTCCCCCATCGAGTCGATAAGCGTATCCACCAGTTCATACATGAAAGGCTTCTTCCGGTCGAGGAATGTATAACCGTAACGCACGGCACGGCGCAGAATTCGACGTATCACGTAACCGGCTTTGGCGTTAGACGGCAGCTGCGAATCAGCAATCGAGAAAGCGATCGTACGTATATGATCGGCAACCACACGCATGGCGATATCCACATTTTTATCCTCACCATACTTCTTTCCCGAAATTTCCGCTATTGCAGATATAAGAGGTGTGAAAACATCCGTATCATAATTCGATGTCTTCCCCTGAAGTGCCATGCACAGACGTTCGAAGCCCATGCCCGTATCAATCACACGTGCCGGCAGCGGTTCGAGCGATCCGTCAGCCTTACGGTTATACTGCATGAACACAAGGTTCCAAATCTCAATTACCTGGGGATGATCGTGATTTACAAGATCACGTCCGGGTATTTTCGCCCGTTCCTCTTCCGGGCGAAGATCGATGTGTATCTCCGAGCATGGACCACATGGACCGGTATCGCCCATTTCCCAGAAATTGTCATGCTTGTTTCCATTTATAATATGATCGGCGGGCAAGTGCTTTTCCCAGATAGCAGCCGCTTCATCATCCCTACCGATGCCTTCCTCGGGCGATCCTTCGAACACAGTGGCATACAGACGCGACGGATCCAGCTTGAGCACATCAACCAGATATTCCCATGCCCAATCTATAGCTTCCTGTTTGAAGTAGTCGCCGAAAGACCAGTTGCCGAGCATCTCGAACATGGTGTGATGATACGTATCACGTCCCACTTCTTCGAGGTCGTTGTGCTTGCCACTCACTCGCAGACACTTCTGGGAGTCGGCAACACGTTTGCTCTCGGGGGTTTTATGACCGAGAATGATATCTTTAAACTGATTCATTCCGGCATTGGTAAACATAAGTGTGGGATCATCTTTGATAACCATCGGTGCCGACGGCACAATCCGATGTCCCTTGTCACGGAAGAAAGTCTTGAAAGACTCTCTGATTTCCTTAGCAGTCAACATATTTAGTATAACTAATTGATTTCAATCCTATACATGACGGGGGTCCGTCGCTACGAAAGTGCAAAATTAGCTTTTTCAACCATAATATGCAAGCATTTATAAGGGTGTATCTGAAAACAAAAGTATCATACCCGGTGTTAATATCACAAAAGACAACTATTAAAACTATAAAATTATGAAACGTTTCACAGAAATTTACTGGGGTCAGACCCGCAATTGGTGGCTGATTCTTTTAGCAGGTATTCTTATGGTATGCTGTGGATTTGCCTACTGGTTCTGGCCGTTGGCTGGATTTGCCGTAGCATCACAGATTTTCGGCTGGCTGCTTGTGCTTGTCGGAATTGTTCAGTTACTCCACGCGTCAGGTCCCCACATGGCACGAGGCTGGGGCTGGTGGCTTGCCGGAGGCATCATTGATCTCTTTATCGGCTTCATGCTCGTACGCAGTGTAGTACTTTCCGAGGAGGTATTTCCTTACTTCATCGCACTGATTTTCCTCTTCTGGGGAGTAAGCGCAATATTCAGTGCCATACAGCAGCGTCAGCGCCGTTATTGGTGGCTCTATCTCATCAACGGCATCCTTATGCTCGTCATAGGTTTCTTCTTCCTTGAGGCTGGATATGTACAGGATGCAATGATGACAAGTTTCCTTACTTCGCTGGCATTCATATACTGGGGATTTTCAATTGCCATGGTATCATATGATTTGAAACCGGCAAAAAACGATAAGTAAGTTTCATTGAACGTCATATTCATTGCCCCGATGACGATATCGGTTGTCATCGGGGTAATTCATGTTTTAAGTATAATTAATAAAACATACTGCCATTAGAATTGCCCATTTTATATATTTGTATTATTTTTGCAGCGTGAGATAGTTTTGATTAAACCAAATCACCGGAAATGAGTCCAATTTAAAAGTAAAATAAATAACTCAACTCTCATCCCATATGAACATAGCAAAAATAATTTCGGTCGGAACAATCCTCCTCGCAGCAGCCTTCACAGCTACTTCTCAGGATTTTGACGACATCTATTACAACCCTTCAACAGCGAAGGCAAAAGCAGAACGCAAAGCAAAAAAGGACGCGCTGAAAGCTCAGCGCCAGGCAGTCATAATTTCTGAGGCTGAAGCTTCGTCCTACGACTATGCTCCTGCCGATCTTTACTCCGATGCAGTCGGAGCCGGCACTGCCATCTCTGTCGACGAATACAATCGCCGCGGTATCTTCGCCGTAGCCGACACTTCGCAGATAACAGCCGAATCGGGCGAAAACGGTGATTTCACTTACACCCAGCGCATCCAGCGTTTCCATAATCCCGAAGTTGTAGCCAACGACGAAGAAGTGGCTCTTTACATAGCCCAGCAACCTGAAACGACAGTAAACATTATTGTCAACGATCCGGGGTATTACGGATATTGGGGCTCACCGTGGCGATATAATTCCGTCTGGGGCTACGATCCCTTCTGGGGACCCTCGTGGGCGTGGGGCTATCCTTCCTATTGGGGATGGGGCTATTATCCTGCCTGGTCATGGGGTCCATCGTGGGCCTGGTCATGGGGCTGGGGTGGCTGGGGTCCATCCTGGTCATGGGGCTGGGGCGGCTGGGGCCCCGCCTGGGGCGGCTCATGGGCATGGGGAGGTCCTGCAGGTCCTCCGGCGCATGGTGTAGCAGGTCGTCCCGGTACTTACACTTATAATCCCCGCCGCGGTGGCGATGTGCCCTCTACCGGACAGCGTCCCGGAGCAAGCGCACACCGCCCCACAGCCGACGGTTATCGTCCCGGATCAGGATTATATCCCACCTTCGACAAAAACGGTAATGTTTCCGGCGCAGTACGTCCGGGTGCAGGCAGTTCCTACAACCGTCCGAACAGTTCACAAGGCTACCGTCCCGGCACATCCGTTTCAACCGGCACCTCCAATAAAAATTCTTCCAACAGCACCTACTCGCGACCCGGACGCGGAGGCAATAGCAACTCATCCTCCTACCGGTCCGGCAATTCGTCCGGCAGTACACGTTCCGGTTCAACCGGCGGTGGTGGCGGTTCACGTTCAACCGGTGGTGGCGGAGGCTCACGAGGCGGACGTCACTGATTATAACTCGGTAGTATAAGCTGTATTAATGTTACAACTATAATTTAGAACTTTATGAGAAAATCTATATTGATGTTGTGCGCGGTCTCAGCCATAGCCGCCGCGCAAAGTACGGTTTCGGCACAATCGGCTGTCGATGCGTATTCGCTGTCACGCTATCAGTTGCGCGGTACCGCACGTTACATGTCGATGGGCGGAGCATTTACCGCTCTCGGCGGCGATATGTCCGCCATCACAATCAACCCCGCAGGTCTTGGCGTGTACCGCAGTAGTGAAATCGGCGCGACCCTCGACATCGACATACAGTCAGTCAACGCCACATCGCAGGGTCTTACAACAAATGTCAACCACACCGGCGTTGCGGTCAACAGTTTCGGTTATGTCGGTTCAGCCTTCACCGGGAGCGACCTTCTCCCCTATTTCAACTGGGGAGCCACCTATCAGCGAGTGTCGTCATTCGACCGCCGTTTCCGTGGCGAAATAGGTCAGCTGAACGGCTCACTCACGAACTATATAGCCGGCTTCACTACAGCCGATGCATGGCCATCGAACCTGCTCCTCGACGACCCGAACGCAGCCAACCCATACACCAATGGCTATATGACTCCCTGGCTCAGTATACTCGGTTATAATACGTATATGATCAACGGTTTACCGTCTACCGGTACTAATCATGATCCGGAATATGTCGGACTGTGGCAGCAGGGAGCATCCGGAAAAGGAACATTCGATGTTATCGAAAAGGGACATGTAGACGAATATAACATCGACTTTGGCGCCAACTTCACCGATATGGTCTATGTTGGTATTGGTTTCGGTGTTACCGACATCGAATACAAACAGAATACTTACTATACCGAGGATTACAACAATGCGCTCATTTCCAATCCCGAAGCGGATAATGTCGAAACCGGTTCGGGTGGTTACGGACTAGAGAACTGGAAACGTATCACCGGAACGGGATTTAACTTCAAGGCAGGTGTAATAATCAAACCGATCAACGAGCTTCGTATCGGTCTTGCGGTTCACACCCCAACCTACTACAATCTGACCTCACAGACCAACGCCGCTGTTGACTTCGGGTATTCGTCGGATGTAAAATATTTCGATAACAGTCAGTATTATCAGACAAACGACGGTTACGCGTTGAATACAGACTGGAAACTCCGTACTCCATGGCGTCTCATGGCAGGTATCGCAGGTGTGATCGGCACTCAGGGAATAATCAGTGTCGATTATGAATACCGTCCCACCCAGGACATCCGCATGCTTGATTCGCGAGGAACCTCACTGAACGATTTCAACGGTGACTGCCAAAATTATTATCAGACAAGCAACATTCTGCGAATCGGCGCCGAGTATCGTCTTACGAAAAACTGGAGTCTTCGAGCCGGTTACAGCTACGAATCCTCTCCTGTCAAAACCTCAGCTCAGGAAGGTCAGGAAATGATTTACACTACCGGACTTTATGACACCGGCACTCAGCCGTCCTACACATTCGACAATGCCACAAACTATGTTACCTGCGGTCTCGGTTACCGTAATCAGGGATTTTATTTAGATGCTGCATATGTATATCGCCATCAGTCAAGTGTATGGCATGCCTATACGCCCAACGATTATACTGCCGCACCTCCGACTGCCGAGATTTCGGCTAACAACAGTCAGATAGTCCTGAGCCTCGGTCTACGATTCTGACACAGCGATAAACAGACAATAAAACAGTCCGGCTGTCATTTATTCCCGGGAACAGAGGAATATGGCAGCCGGACTGTTTCACATGCAATCAGAACAGAGGAAACGTATTGGGAGTATTCACATATGTTCTGTAAAATTCAGCATTATCGATTATTAGCATGTAGATACCCTGGATTATACCAAATAAACATCCTATGGTGCAGCACGTGCAAAACGACAGAATCAGGCATATTATTCCGGCGGTGGTTTTACGTGTATAGAAATACTGTATTCCGAACGCACCGCCTATTATGGCAAGAATAGCCGCCATTCCACGGCTTATTCCTGCCGGTCCGGTGGCAAATGCATCATTTGCCAAGAATGAATTTGTATAATATGCTCTTTTGTCATATTCCTGATAGAACGTCAAAGGCATTCCACATTTTGGGCAATACCTTTGGTTTTCAGTTACCGGCTCACCGCAACGAGGACACACAGTATTATTCATTTTCCTTAAAATTCAGTTGTTTCTTACAATAATCGTCATACAGACGCGACAATTCCTGTTCCGTCACCCCGAACATCCTCAGATGCCGGAAAAAGTAATCGAGTTCGTTTTTCATAAAATTATCTCTCCTGTACTCAAGAATCGTTATCGGGGCATTCTCAGCTACGAAATAACCGATTCCCCGTCTGTTGAATATCAATCCTCGCTGCTGAAGATAATCATATGAACGCATCATCGTGTTGGAATTAACCTCAAGTTCAGCAGCATGTTCCCTCACTGAAGGCAACCGGCTACCTACCTCATAGGTTCCTGTCAGTATCTGATCGCAAATGCGGTCAGCAATCTGAAGATATATAGCTTTACCTGATTGTTGAAAATTCATGTCTGTTCAATTGTATGGTCCTACATGATCGATTACATCTGTCTCTGTAAGGCGCCTGTATGCGATAATCCAGTTCACTATGGCAAGAGTGTAAAGAACTGGTGGTGCCCACGGTAATACACGGCAGGCGAAAAAATCGAAATCGCTGCTGTAAGTCTCCAGCCAAAATACATACCACATAACTCCGGCAAGTCCGATTCCGGCAAGTACAGAAATGGTTTTGAGCAGAGTATTCCGATACCATATCGTTGCTCCGAGTGTAAACAGAGATATAACGAAAGCGTACATCGACATAATTCTATAAATAAACGAAACAATTTCTCCCGGCTTATGCTGGGTTATGTAGTACCAGGAGTTATATAGAGTGATTTCATCGTTCCGCGAAGCGACTATCCACAAAACCAACGGTCGAAGAAGATCTGTCACAACAGTAACCATCAGAAACAGAACCAAAAAACATGGAACATACACAATCCACTGGGCTAACATTTTTTCCTGCATCGAAACAGGTCTCATCAACATATTGATGCGTTTTTCCTTTGACCCAAGTCCATCAAACATCATCGAAGCCGCAATACAGCCGAATATAAACATCAACGCGCAGAAAAGGGCTGCCTGTGAACGCGGCACTTCAATCATCATCGATAAATCTAGGTGCTCAGGAATGTTTTCAAAGTGGTGCAACTCTTTATAGGCTATCATAGCCTGTATCGCCTTTATAGCAGAATACTGGATAGCACCCGCTCCCAAAAACACCACCACAGCGACAACTGTCAGCCTGAGCAGCATTGTCCGCTTCTGCCCCACGACAATTCTACAGAGTTCTTTTCGAAGCCGATTTACTTCTATATCAAATATTTTTTTATCCATCATTTTTCTATTAAAATGTCCTTTCCCGAAACAGTTTTTTCAACAGAGGTCACATTTTCGAATTTCGAGGTTCTTTCATCACCGTTGCCCTGCATGACCACTCTTAAAGGAGACGATCCTTCATCAAGTGTTATCCCATTGGCTATAGTTAGCTGAATAATACTGCTGTCATAAATTCTCAGAGAATTGGTAACATTTGGCTGTGACGTGTATTTCACATCATTTCCTATAGTTACATCCTCGAATACACACTTGTTTAAAACACAGTCAGCATCAGTATCTATTTCGATTGATGACCCTGAAATAGAATTCAGCTCCAGAATCCCCTTTATGCCTGTCGACACGGTTATATTACCAGGTGCTTCATGAACAGTCAAATTCATGCGGCAGAAGGCATCGGCGATTGCATTTGCCGAGATAAAAAGAACCCCTTCATCATCGACCCGTGCCATAGCATCATTGAAATTAATAATGTTTATTCCGGTGGATTCTGACTGTTCATCCATCTCAACATTTACTGACACCTCAATCGGATCGTGTATCTCATCATTGTCGATCATGATCAGAATACGGTTGATCTGTTTACCTTCTTTCAACCCTCCAATCTCGAGCTTCATGGCATCAGGCTCCATAACCTCAACCGCTTCCGCAATCTCTCTCTCTTTTACGGCACCTGTTCCCGATGTATAAGCCACAACCCATAACAGAATGAACACAACCGCAATTTCAGCCAATATGTATTTAGTACTTTTCCTCATGTTCTTTCAATTTTCCGGTGAACTTTCCACTATGTAACTATCGCCTGTCATAAGCTGCAACGTATTGTTCAATCCAGGTGCAAACTCTATTTTATCGGCAAGCGATCCACTGCATGTCAAATTAACTTCAAGGTTTCCTTCAGCCGAAACATACAGTTTTCCTACACTACCTGTTTGTTTGCTGTTTCCTCCCGTGCCTCTTGTGATGTATTCAATGTCCATATTCACATCCCGGCAGTCTCCTTCCGGAACGGTTAAACCTATATATCCGATTTCAGATCCACGTATAATAAGGTTATAAGGCAAATAGGTATCATGGTTGACGGCTGACAGACTCAGTGAATCTATCCTGCAATTTTCAACACTTACACGACGTACGATATCCAGCGACAGATGACTTACATTAAGTTTCTCCAATGATATGTATTTGAGAACCTCACACGACTGTAATGCCGAGACTGCAAGAGCGTCACATGCGGGCAATATCAGACATGCCGGCGAAGTCGTTTCTACCGTTACGCCGCTTGATTCTATATCCGACAGATTTATTGTCAGTGTCAGTACACCGTCCGAAGCATCCCATGTCACTCTCTCACTCATATCCGACGGCATACGCAGTTGCGGAGTAACGATGGCGCTGTCACCGGTTATGACAAACCATCTTTTATCGTCAAAACAATGAAGTTCCTTGCCCTCTACCTGTATTACCACCTTCGAAAACGGCGGCAGTTGTGTCAACGTCGCTTTGCCGGTGAAAGTCAGTTGGGCGACATAAGGCACATAGGCAGTAAAACACCATATTCCAAACGACACAATGCACAGTATCAACCATACTGAAAAACCCAGCAGATATATTTTTATAGAATTATTTCTCATATTACAAACACCTGAAAACAAATTACTCCGCTATATCGGTCTTGCGCAACCAGACATAACCCATAACCCAGTTAAATACAGTCAGAAGCATCAACATGACACTTAGAATAACTACTAATGCAAAAATTCCTTCATCAGTCGGAATACCTTCAATAATCTCATGGTTGAAACGTGAAAAAATCAAATATGCCACCGGCAGAAAAATCTGCAATATAGTCTGGGCTACAAACAACACTACGAAAGTCTTTATAAATGTCAGTCGCGGAAACGCCACACTTCCTACCGTGTAAAACGAAACCGACACTGTCAGCAATACTATAGGTATCAGATACATGAAGGGTCTTGAGAATCCGAATAATACATCGAATGGATTTCTCAAAAGATCATCACTATCGAAAAGCGGAGCATAAAGCAACTGTGAGAACATCCATCCTACGGCTAATGCAATAACTGCACATACCATGAATACCACTGCGAAAAGCGGACCATACACCAGAAAACGTCCGGTATATTTGTCTGCGGTATATTCCGGAATCGTCAGAAAATGGATCCTGCGTTGTTTATCGGATAATTCACTGAACATTGCCGAGGCACTCAGCATTCCGAAAAGTCCGAATAAAATATAAAATACCATCGCCACACTGAACAATACTGCGTTACACGCATCCTCTATTACTCTCGCATCCGCCAATTGATCATTTCCGGTGAGATCTTCTTTGTATATCTGGTTCGTAAACCACAGAATCGCCACCACTGCTATTACAAGCACCGACAGCATCATAGTTACGCGCAGCAACTGGGTGCGCTTACGCGATACTATCTCACGCCGTGCCACAGCCCATATCCCTCTTGCCGTAAGTCGGTCATTCATTTTCATAACTGTCGTCGGTTTTCTGACATGATGATTCACACCTTTCTTCATTAAAAATTGTCCTTACATCATCCGGATGTTCAAGCACAAATCCAAAGAGTGTTTCCAGATTTATCTCTGTCTGAGGCTCTCCTGTTTTGTTGCGTACAACTATTGCCGTACCACCTATTGAAGGAATTGCATATAAAGCCGTCCTGACCTCCGCCGGATCATCAGTCATCATGAAATCAAGTCGGTCAACGATATCATCCACCGGCGCATCAAGTACTATCCGGTTGCGGTCAAGTATAAGTATATGGTCGAGTATACGGTCGATGTCACGTACCTGATGAGTTGAAATTATGATAGCCCGCTCGGGTGAAGCCGCAGCTGAAACCGCCCGCCGGAACATACTTTTTCCGGGAATATCCAGTCCGTTCGACGGCTCATCCATGAGCAGAAGCCGTGTATTGCATGCAAGTGCGAAGCTCATGAATACCTTCTTCTTCTGACCCATTGACAAAGCGCCCAGATCAATATCCGATGGCATCTCGAACAACTTCAGATATCTGTCCATATCCTCCCGCGAGAATCTCGGGTAGAGCGATCCATACAGATCGATATATTTCTTCAGGCTTATAGCCGGTAATGAAAACTCCTCCGGAACGATGAATATCTCCGAAAGGGTCGACGGTAAACGCTCCCTGGTATTTTCACCTTCGAAAAGTACTCTTCCGTTACCCGGTGTCAGCAGCCCCGCAATCAGATATAAAAGGGTTGACTTCCCCGAACCGTTACGTCCAAGAAGTCCGTATACACCTCCCGCCTTGATCCTGCACGAGAAATCGCGCAACACATAACCGCTCCGGCGATAAGCAAAAGTTACGTTCTCAACATCAATCATAGTGTATTAGTATATTAGTACACCGCAAAGGTAATACATATAAATCCATTTACCAAAGAAAATTCCTGTTTTTTTACACTCATTATGTGATTATAATGCAAAGGGACTGAATCCCAATTTTATAGGATTCAGCCCCTGCTTGAGTTTTCTATTATTCCAATTTATCGGAAGATCTTATCGGTTACTTTTGTTCCGTCATTATAAGTACGTGTACGTATATATAAGCCATGGTCAGGTGAGTCAATGCGCCGACCATATATATCTGTATAACTTTCCGATACTATTTCTTTATGGTCAGCTACTGCCTCGATACCAACATTACCCGTAAGGATAGAAACAATATTGCTACGGGTATCCACACCATTATAACGATAAATGGTCTGTACTCCAAGTTCATATATATTTTCAGTAAAGAACCAAATCCACCGGCATGTTCCTCCATAATTCTGAATATAGTCATTGTCAAACTCATAAGGAATCTCAATCATATTTTCATCCAGATCAAATATATCGGCATCGAATTCATACGGCTTCCAGTCGACATATACTGTATAACTCAGATACCTGCTGTCGAGTATGGTTTCTTCAGTCGATACAGAAGGTATGTAGAAAATAAATCCATACTGATGGAAGTCAGTCGGGAGATATGTCAGATCGTAAGGATCGGCGGGTGTACCTTCGTATGAAGCCTGATAACGTATGATCGGCTCATATATTGATTCCATCGGATAATAAAACTCCTTGCCGCCGTTTGCCACAATTTCCACTTCGGGATACCTGCCTGAAATTATTTTTTTGTCGGTATCGTAGTCAAAGACATATTCATAATCCTCATCCAGAAGAATCATTTCCGTATATCCGCTCTCATCAGTCTCGCCCTCTACTGCAAACGCAAGGTATGTGAATACATTTGAATCCATGCCAAGATATTGATATCCGGGAATATGGATTGTCGTCTTGCCATCTTCTTCCACCATATATCCCTTAATCCATTTGTCCGGGAAATAGGTATAGAACAGACCACCGACATAAACATCTTCACCATCGAAAGCAACCCGTACTACTGTACCCCAGTCACCGTCAATAATGCACCAGTCCTGTACATCGGCACTCTCCGGTACTTCTACGAGTTTGTCATTGAAGTGCTGGATGTACAAAGCAGTCGCGCCATATCCAAGATAACTGTCATCGTCGGAATACACGTATCCAAGCTGATAACCTTCTCCAAGATCTTCCATCGTAAGACTCTCATCCTCGCCTATAGTAAATGTAACGGAATGACGGTCAGCAGCCGGACGGTATGTCCATTGGTTTCCAACCTCATAATACTCAAGAATATCAAGATTGATACCGTACTGTTCTTTATCATTCCAGGAGACAGTCTGAGGTAATTCGATCACAACTTTATCACCCACGGTCTGACCCTTCACATATGAATTGGTCGCGCCATAAGGAAGTATGTTATAAAAATAAACCTCTCCGTTATCGCCATATACAAGTTTGGTTGCAACCACATCACCATAATAAGAGAACTGATAGTTCATAAACATATAGTAACCGTCACCGGTGGTAGTACACTCCTGTTCACGACCTTCCGGATCAGTTATCACTTCCGTATACTCCCCTCCTGCACGACTGGAAGAGCGATGTAATCCACGCATTGTGGATGAATTGCAGTCGAGTACCGCCCGAGCCGCATCAGAACGATGCTGCGTGTTTACATCGCACCCCGGCGTAGCCGCCTGAAGTGATAAAGCCAACGAAGCTGCGCAAACAAATGATAAAGTAGCTTTTAAATTCATAATATTATATAATTTGATGCAATTTTGCGCAAAATTACTACTTTATTCCTAATTCCCCGCATGTACCGAAAAAAAATCGGATGCCGTAGAGGACATCCGATTTTTATTATTGAGCTGTTTTATTACATATTACATCATGCCGCCCATTCCACCCATACCGGGAGCGGGCATTGCAGGAGCAGGATTCTCTTCTTTCTTCTCGGCGATCACACACTCGGTAGTGAGGAACATACCTGCGATAGAAGCGGCATTTTCAAGAGCGACACGAGTTACCTTGGCAGGATCAATCACACCGGCAGCCATCAGATTCTCATAAACACCTGTACGGGCATTGTATCCGAAATCGCCATTACCATCCTTTACTTTCTGCACGACAACAGCGCCTTCAACACCGGCATTGGCAACAATCTGGCGGAGTGGTTCCTCGATGGCACGCTTTACAATCATTATACCGGTAGTTTCGTCGTCATTATCTCCCTTGAGATTCTCAAGTGAAGCAATCGAACGGATGTAAGCCACACCACCGCCGGGAACTATACCTTCAGCAATAGCTGCGCGGGTTGCACTCAAAGCGTCATCCACTCGATCCTTCTTTTCTTTCATCTCGACTTCGCTGGGAGCACCGATGTGAAGCACTGCCACACCGCCGGCAAGCTTGGCAAGACGTTCCTGAAGTTTCTCGCGGTCATAATCGCTGGTGGTCTTTTCGATCTGTGCGCGTATCTGTGCTACACGTGCGGCAATCTGTTCCTTGGAACCGGCACCGTCAACAATGGTTGTATTCTCTTTATTTACTGTAACCTTGTCGGCACGACCAAGCATATCTATCGAAGCACCTTCAAGCTTCATGCCTTTTTCCTCGCTGATTACTATACCGCCGGTAAGGATTGCTATATCTTCAAGCATTTCTTTGCGGCGGTCACCGAATCCGGGTGCCTTCACTGCACATACTTTCAGAGAACCGCGCAGACGGTTTACAACAAGTGTTGCAAGGGCTTCCTGATCAACATCCTCTGCAATAATGAGCAACGGACGTCCGCTCTGTGCGGTTGCCTCCAGAATGGGAAGCATATCCTTCAGATTAGAGATTTTTTTGTCGTAAAGCAGAATGAAAGGTGAATCCATCTCACATTCCATCTTTTCCGGATTAGTCACGAAATAAGGAGAAATGTAACCGCGGTCAAACTGCATACCTTCTACAATATCAACGGTTGTTTCAGTTCCCTTAGCTTCGTCAACAGTGATTACACCTTCCTTCTTGACTTTCTTCATAGCTTCGGCAATGAGCTTACCTATAGCCTCGTCGTTGTTAGCGGATACACGGGCGACATCCTCAATTTTTTTGAAATCATCGCCTACAGGCTCAGCCATCACCTTGATTGATTCAACGACGGTAGCCACTGCCTTATCGATACCCCGTTTGATATCCATAGGATTGGCACCGGCGGCTACATTCTTCAGACCCACATTAATAATTGACTGAGCAAGTACGGTAGCGGTGGTCGTACCGTCACCTGCGTCATCTCCGGTCTTTGATGCGACCTCCTTAACCAGCTGAGCACCCATATTCTGGAACGGATCCTCAAGTTCAACTTCACGGGCTACGGTAACACCATCCTTAGTAATGTGCGGAGCACCGAATTTCTTTTCTATAATTACATTACGACCCTTAGGACCAAGAGTTACTTTAACGGCATCGGCAAGTGCATCGACACCTTTCTTGAGGTCCTCACGGGCCTTTATCTCAAATTTAATTTCTTTTGCCATGATTTTACTTGATTTTTTCGGTTATTCAACTTAGATCAGTCGGCGATCACTGCGAGTACATCGCTCTGACGCATGATAAGATACTTTTCGCCACCGTTCTCTATTTCAGTACCGGCATATTTGCCGTAAAGAACCTTGTCACCCTCTTTAAGAACCATTTCCTCGTCCTTGGTTCCGTTACCTACGGCGAGTACCGTACCCTTAAGAGGTTTTTCTTTTGCTGAATCAGGAATAATAATTCCAGCCATTGTTACTTCCTCTGCTGGAAGGGGGGCGATCAGTACACGATCTGCTAACGGTTTGATATTCATTACTGATAAAGTTTATTATTATTTTATATCGTTGTTTTTCTTTAAACAAGCATTTTTCGTGCCAATCGACACTGACTGACATTTTGTCTTGTCAAGAGCCATAACAAACGACACCCGCCGATTGTTCGGCGGGTGTCAAATATTATATTTTTCAATCGGTAAAAGTATGTGCCGGTTGGTTGGCTACCGGCAGGACGGAAGCTATAACCGCTTCCGACTCTTTCATCAGTGATTCCATATCGTAACCCCCTTCAGGAGGAAAAATCGGCCGATGTATGGTAAGTCTTATATGACCGGGTCGCGGCAACGTTGCCGTACGCGGCATAACTTTATAGACTCCGTCAATCGAAAGAGGTACTACCGGCAGATTAAACTCTGAAGCGAGCATAAAAGCTCCCTTTTTGAAATTGTGCATCTTCCCGTCCGGTGTGCGGGCACCTTCGGGGAAAACCACCAGCGACATACCTCCGCGCAATTGCTCTTCAGCGCGTTCCATGGTTCGTTTAAGCGCTGTCCGGCTCGATTTATCGACAAATATCTGGTGAGCCTTCTCACATGCGTATCCCACAAATGGAATTTTGCGGAGACTCTGTTTCATCATCCATCGGAAATTGTGACCGAGATAACCGTATATCGAAAATATATCGTAAGCACCCTGATGATTGGCAACGAACACATAACTCGTTTTCTTATCAACGTTTTCCTTACCGGATACAGTCACACGTACGAAAGCCATCCAGCACCATAGTTTCGACCACAATACAGCCGGATAATAACCCCACCATCGACCGCCGCCAAGCATTGAACCCACGGCGGTTACTGTAGCCGTTATAATTGTAGCCACCAGCATTACCGGCAGCATTATACATATCTGGTAGATGCGGTAAAAAATCATTTTCCGTTCACTATCTCGAGTATTGTTACAGGAATGTCGGTATTATCCATCACTCCACCGAAGCGGTAAGCACCTGTACCCGCCGCGAATACCGGGACAAGAGCCCCTGAGTGATCGCCGGTTGTCCAGCCCGTTCCCGACAAACGGTCAATGGCGCGGAATACAGCCGAGGCAAAACTCCAGCTTGCATTGTTACGCTCTTTATCGGTCATATTCACAGCGAATGTCTGATCGAATATTTCGCGAATTTCCTTATTACCGCTTTCAGTCGGGGTAAGTTCTCCATATAACCCGAAACGCTCGGCAAGTATCTTCTGCATCTCTTCCCATGACATGGGACGGTCAATCGTGCGGAGATATTCATTAAATCTGTCTTTCGACATCTTTACATGAGTGAGAACCTTCGGATCGGCATAATAAGAGAGTCCTCTGTTTGCTACTGCCATACCGCCGGTCTCATGGTCAGCTGTGACCACTATAAGTGTTTCATCAGGGTGTGCAAGATAGAATTCGTATGCCAGACGCAGAGATTCATCGAAGGCAAGAGTCTCGTTTACCGATGCCGCGGCATCATTGCTGTGACCTGCATGGTCAATTGATCCGCCTTCTACCATCATGAAGAAATGATCGGGAGTGTTTCGTTCCAGATGTTCGAGGCATGCGCGTGTCATATCGGGTAAGGTTAATATCCCTGGAATATTATCCACCGTAAAACCTACGTCGTTACTGTGAGCCCGGATAGTATCAGTATTCAGAAGCATGACCCTGCGGGAATCTGCTTCCTGAAGCGCATCCGTACCTCTGACCACTTTCATACCGCTCTCGTCTATTACTTTCAGCAGATCTGTACCGTGCATTCCCCGCAGATTCGCACCGGCAATGAACTCATATCCCGATGCTGCCGCATCACATCCTATCTCGTAAAACATCGAGCGGTGAGGCACATGTGTATAAAAGGCTCCCGGAGTGGCATCATCGGGCGCGACTGTGGTCACCAGTCCCACTCCCCATCCACGGTCATGCAGAACTTTGGCAATCGAAGTCACGGCAACCGAATCCGGAGTGACTCCGAGCATTCCATTACGTGTCTTGAATCCTGTTGCAAGAGCTGTTCCGGCAGCCGCAGAGTCTGTGACGGGACTTGAGGCGGAATGAGTCGTCGCCGCTCCGGCGAACGGTAACTCAAACATCGTCATTTTGTCATTATTACCTAACCCCACACGTTTATATAGCTGGGCGGCACTCACGGCACCCCAACCCATACCATCACCTATATAATAAAATACGTAGCGTGGAGCATCAGCAAAAGCTGCTCCCGCAATTAATGTTGTCGCCGCTAAGGCAGATAACCATCGTTTGAAATTCATATTTGGATCGGTAGATTATTTTCATGACAAAATTAGCATTTTTAAGACAAAAATCGCTAATTTTGTTTTAGATTTTACGTCCCATATATGAAACAGTGGATAAAACTCTCGATCCCGCATCTTGGAGGATCCGAAATCAACTATGTAAACGATGCATTCAAGGAGGCCTGGGTTGTACCTCTCGGTCCGAATGTCGATGAATTTGAACGCAGGTTAAGCGAGTATCTCGGATGTCAGAACGTTGTGGCTCTGAGTGCAGGCACAGCAGCCATACATCTTGGATTGGTCATGCTCGGCGTTCAAACGGGCGATGAAGTCATATGTCAGTCATTCACATTCTCTGCAAGTGCTAATCCTGTCGTCTATCAAGGAGCCCGTCCCGTATTCGTTGACAGCGAGTCTGCCACATGGAACATGGATGCCGATCTTCTTGAAGAAGCGATAAATGACCGTATTGCCGTTACCGGCAGAAAACCCAAGGCTATCATTGTGGTTGACCTTTACGGGATGCCGGCCCAACTTGACAAAATATGCAGAGTTGCCGACTCATACGGTATTCCTGTTCTGGAAGACGCCGCGGAGGCTTTAGGGTCATCATATGCCGGTCGTAAATGCGGCACTTTCGGAGAATATGGAACACTCAGTTTTAACGGCAACAAAATCATCACTACCTCCGGAGGTGGCGCCCTTGTCTGTCCTTCATCCGAAGCCGCTGAAAGAGTCAAATTCCTTGCAACTCAGGCACGGGAAAACCGCCCTTACTACTACCATAAAGTCATCGGTTATAATTACCGTCTCAGTAATGTCAGCGCAGGCATAGGGTGCGGTCAGATGGAGTATCTTGATTACCGTGTAAACCGCCGCCGCGAGATTCACAATATTTACAGTGAGTACTTCGCATCAGTCGAAGGCATAACCGTTCATGATGAACCGTCTCAGGCGTTTGAGAGCAACTTCTGGCTTTCAACCATACTGATTGACCCCGCTGTAACCGGTATAACACCTGATGAATTGCGATGCAGACTCATCGAGGAGCAGATTGAAACACGGCTATTATGGCGCCCCATGCACATGCAACCGGTATTTGAATCGGCACCTTCTTATATTAATGGTGTGTCTGCATCTCTTTTCAACCGTGGCTTATGTCTGCCAAGCAGCAGTTGTCTTGATAATAATGATATTTTCCGCGTATGTAATACCATAACTGACGTCCTGAGGAAATAGGATAATCCCACACATAAATAAAAATTTATTTTTACCCCTCCTGATGGTTAACATTATTTAACTATTGGGGGGGGTAATTTACTTAATATTTCCTAAATTTGTGATGTCTTAACCGAATAATACCTGCTATTTCACTGATATTATACGACTAAGTTTTAAATGACATTTTGAGTTCAATCTTTTTATTAACCAACCAAGTAAAACTACATGAAACGAAAACTATTATTGTTTTTGACATGTTTGTCGCTGATGGCAGGTGTAGCTATGGCACGCACTGTCACAGGTACTGTCATTGAGGCGGCAACTGATGACCCTATTATCGGGGCCACCGTGAAGTGTAAGGGCACCCCGACTATCGGTGTTGCCACAAACTTCGACGGAGAGTTTAAGCTCGATGTTCCCGACAACGAGAAGACACTCGTCGTTACCTACATCGGTATGCAACCTCAGGAAGTAACGATAACCGGTCAGCCGCTGGTTATCCGTATGATTTCCGCAACCACTGACCTCGACGAAGTTGTGGTTGTAGGTTACGGTACAACTTCCAAACGTAAGACAACTTCTTCGGTGTCTGTTGTCAAAGCTGCCGATATCGAGGCTGTTCCGGTACCGAATATCTCTCAGGCTCTCGCCGGTCGTGCTGCCGGTCTTATCGTACAGCAGAGCGGTGGTGGTCTTGACGTAGGTTCAAGCATCTCTATCCGTGGTGGTGGTACTCCCCTTTTCGTAATTGATAACATTATCAGCGAACAGCGTGAGTTCAACAACCTTAACCCTGCCGACATCGAGTCGATCTCCGTTCTTAAGGACGCATCCGCTACCGCTATCTACGGTGCACGTGCAGCCGACGGTATCATCATCGTTACCACCAAACGCGGTCAGGACGGCAAGGTAAATGTTGATTATCAGTTTAACTACACTCTCAGCCAGCCGGCTGACCTTCCCAAGAAACTCGGTTCATACGAAGCTGCCGTTTATCAGAACCGCGGCTATATCTATGATGGACTGCAGCCGACATGGAGCGACGAAGATCTCGCTCTTTTCCAGAGTGGAACCGATCCTCAGGGTCACCCGAACACCAACTGGCAGAAAGAAGCTATGCGAAGTGTAGCACCCGAAACACGCCACTTGCTCACCATCTCCGGTGGTTCAGAACGTGTTAAAGCCTATACCGCTCTCAGCTACTATGATCAGGGTTCTATCTACCGTACCAACTCCAACACTTATAAGCGTTACAACGCCCGTACTAACGTTGAAGTATATCTCAAGGAGATTGGGCTTCGCGTAAATACCAGCCTCGAGGCTTATTTAACCGACCTCCGTTCACCCTCTTCGAGTTACTATTACGTATGGTCACACATACAGAACAAAAAGCCGATGGAAGCTGCACGCAACCCGTTCGGACAGCCTTACAGCGGTACAGTCGACAACCCTCTCGTTGACATCTCCGACGAAGGCGGTTATGTTACTCAGAAGAATACAAATGTGCGTGGTTCAATCAACGCACGCTGGGAACTTCCCTGGGTTAAGGGTCTTTCTATTACCGGTATTGCCAGCTACGCTGTATTAAACGAGCGTAACAAGAGCTGGAACATGCAGGCACACGCTTACAGCTGGGATGGCAAGCCCAATTCTATCCCGATGCCTTCTCTGTCGAAGCGAGCCAACTTCTATGACTACTACAACACTCAGCTCCTTGCCAACTACAACCGTGACTTCGGCAAGCACAATGTTGAGGCAACTGTAGGTATCGAGGCTTCTGGTTCAGGATACGACAACAACTATCTTGAACGCAGCCAGTATGTTCTTGACGTTGACCAGATCGCTGCAGGTCCGGTAAGCACATCCAAGAACTCTGCCGAGGATGGTGTACAGTGGCGTCGTGCTTCTGTGATCGCTCGCGCTCACTACGACTACGATGCACGCTATCTCGTGGAATTCGCTCTCCGTCATGACGGAACCGATAACCTCCCGAAGGATCACCGCTGGGGTACATTCTACTCCGGTTCACTCGGCTGGGGTATTTCTGAGGAAGATTTCTGGAAAGAAAGCTCTCTTTATGATTATGTAAATCAGCTCAAGGTTCGTGCTTCTTACGGTGAAATCGGTCTCGATAATGTAGCCCGCTACGCTTATCTTACTTCTTACAGTCTCAGCGCAACCGGTGCATACCTCGGTCAAAAATGGTACCAGACTTTCAGCGAAGGCGCACTCCCCAGCCCGGATCTCAGCTGGTATACTCAGCACGACTTCAATATCGGTCTTGACTTCGCTGCATTCAACAGCGCACTCTCCGGATCGGTTGACTACTTCTACAAGAGCACCAAGGGTTACCTGGCTTCTCCTTCAAACGTAGGTTACACTTCACCTCTCGGTCTCTCATTACCTCAGGTTAAATCGGATGGCGAAAGCCGCCGTCGCGGTGTTGACTTCACACTCCAGTATAACGGTCACGTAGGCGAGGTTACCTACAATGTAGGCGGAAATTTCACTATCTATGACGAACGCTGGAACATCAACCCCTATGAGTCAGAGACAACTCTGAAGAACCCCTACAAGCGCACTACTCAGGTGGGTGCTTATCTCGGCAACTACTATAAGAATCTCGGATTCTATACCGACTACCAGGATGTGCTTAACTCACCGAAACGTAACGGTTCTACCAATATCATGGCAGGTGACCTCAAATACTGGGACTTCAACGGTGACGGTAAGATCGACGGTGACGACCAGTATCGCATGGGTAACGGTTCAGCTCCCCGTTGTAACTACGGTATCAACGCCGATGTACGCTGGCGCGGTTTCTACCTGAGCATGCTCTGGCAGGGCGCCACTAGCTACGACATGTACCTTGACGCTATCCTCATGGGCGGTAACTCAAACTACCTCCCTGTTATCTATGAGTTCCAGCGTGATATCTGGGCTCCCGACAACACTAACGCTCTTTATCCGCGTGCACACCAGTCAGCAGGTATGACCGGCAGCAACAACTTCGTAGGAACAGACTTCTGGTTTGTCGATGCCAAGTATATCCGTCTGAAGAACCTCAGCATCGGTTACGACTTCAAGCACAAACTGCTCAAGAACGTTAACTGGCTCACCAAGTGTAATGTCAGCCTCTCAGGTTACAACCTGCTCACTTTCAGCCCTGCCAAGAAGTGGGGTCTTGATCCGGAGTCTGGCTCGGCAAACGGCTACACTTATCCTGTAGCACGCGTCTACACCATCAGTCTCAACGTCGGTTTCTAATCAAACAAGACATTCAATCATGAAGACAAAATATCTTATACCTCTCGCTTTAGGTCTGGCACTGTCGACACAGAGCTGTGGAGATTTTCTTGATACCAAGCCTGCGGCTATTTACAGCGCGGATCTGGTATGGGGAAGCGCAGCTAATGTGGAGGCTTTCGTAATGGGTCGCTATGCAACAGCAATGTCCTATTATTATGATTCACCGATGACAGACCGCACCTTCACCAACAACATGGTCAATTGCCGTGCGGCATGCCCCGGCGAAGCACGCGGACTTATGGAGAATACCTACGACATAGGTCTGAACGGTCGTTTCGGATTCATCCGTGCATGCAACATGATTATCGAAAACTGCGCCAACAGCGAAGTTCTCGCACCTTCTGACCGCTCTGAGTTCGTCGCTCTCGGCAAACTTATGCGTGCGATGTGCTACTACGATTTCGCCCGCAAGACCGGTAAATTCATTTGGGTTGACAAAGTCCTCAGTTCTGATGACCCTGATTTCAACCTTCCTCTGACCAAGAATCTTGAAGAAAGCTATAGCCTTGTACTTAAGGATCTCCGTGAGGCAGTTCCCGATCTGCCTGCATCGCAGGCTGCCGGCGCTCCCGACCGTAATTTCGGTTACGCTTTCCTTTCCGAGGTATTGCTGACTGCTGCCGCCTATACCAATGACGCTGCATCGCTTCAGGTGAACGGAAAGAGCCTCTATCAGGAAGCTATCGACGCTGTCGACGCTATCTCCGGTGCATCGCTCGACCCTGACTACGAAAGCATCTTTAATGAAAACGGCGCTTACAGCTCGCCTGAAATTATCCTTGCAAGATACTGGGACAAGGATTACACTCAGTGCCAGAGCACATACATGATCAACCTTATTGCTAACGTTGTAAACAGCAACCTCGAGCTGCAGGGCTGCAGTCCTCTCTGGACCGTTGCTGACATCTTCGAATGCTGGCTTGATTACACCCCGTCACAGAACCTTGTCGACGATTATCTGGTAATCGACGAACAGGACGGTAAGGCTAAACACTGGTACGAGACTTCACAGTGGCTTGACAATACCACCGAAATCTCTCAGTCGGAAGCATTCGATATCATCGAGCATAAGGATGACGACCAGGTTTATAAAGCATACAAGCTGAAAGCCGGTGTAAGCGACGACGTTACTATCAGCGATCTTATGTATAATGGTCGTGACGCACGTTTCGATGCTTCTATACTTCGTGACAATTCTGAATTCTACGGACAGAAGATCGCTATGATCAACCATGGTAACATGACCCGTTGGAGTGGTGCCAACTACGGTGCGAACCACATTCCTTTGACCAACTATGCTACCCGCAAGACTATCTACACCAATATGTCGCCACGTCCGTTCTACAACACTCAGACCGCATGGCACCTGGTGATCACACGTTATGGTCGTGCCCTCCTTAACAAAGCCGAGGCTCAGCTTCGTCTTAACAAGGTTGCCGATGCAGTGGCTACATTCAACCAGACTCGCACTATCCACGGCAAACTTCCCGCTTCTACCGCTTCGACACTCGAACAGGCTTGGGAAGACTACAAGATCGAACGTCGTGTTGAGCTCTTCTGGGAAGCTGACTGGTACTACTCGCTCCTCCGTTGGGGTATGTACGGTGGTGCAGCCAATGACGGCAAACCTTCTAAGAGCGTGATCGACGAACTGACTGAATCTGCAACATTCATCGAGATCAACCGCGATCGCAACGCTGCATTTGTAGGCTATGTTCAGTTCCAGAATAACATGCGTACATTCGACACCCGTTCTTATCTGTTCCCGATACCGCAGAGCCTGATCAACGCTAACAGCGCTATCACCAATGCGGATCAGAACCCGGGATGGGAATAATGTCAACCGAGTATTCACCCGCTAAAGTAAATACAAATCATGATACTCAAAAATATCAAATGGCTGCTGTGCCTCCTCATTCTGCCTGTGCTTGCTTCGTGCAGCTGGGAAGATCTCCCCGCTTACGAGGATGCTGAAATCACCGGTGTACAGTTCTACTATCGCTGGGCAAGCACAACCGATAAGGATCCCATTACAAATGAGCCGATGGTACGTGAGCAGCGTCTTAACAACTCGACAAGCATCAATTCGGAAGCAGGTACTGTAAGCGTAGCCATTTCTCTTCCCGCTACTAACGCTACATTCACTGAGGAAGTACGCAACAGCGTTACACTTTCGAATCTTGTTGGTCAGGTGAGTCTTTCTACTGCCGCACGCATCGCACCTGCCGACGGCAAAAAAGTTCTCGGAGTACCTGATGACTGGTCATCGCCTCATACTTTCATAGTTACGGCTGCCGACGGGTCAACTAAAAAGTGGACTATTACCGTTACAGGTATTTCAAAGTAATTTAGATCACTGAATCTCTCAGGGGCATCTGCAAGCCCCTAAAGAAAGAGGATGTCGTTGAGACATCCTCTTTCCGTATTTATATACCGTAAAGGAGTTTGAGAAATATTATTAAAAATGCAAGCAAGAAGGAGCGAGCGATTACGCCATTGAGGAAAGTAAGAAGCAAATGACACGTATTGACGTTATCCTCAATGATCCGGATTTGCTTGCCAATATTGTCGCATACTTCGTTCAGCATTATGAAAAGGAGTGTTGAGGAAGGCTCAACCGTAGATGGTAACGCGATGATCTTTTGCAACAACCGCTCGATAGCATTGAATTTTTATCAGGTAATAGTGAAACTTCGTCCTGAATGGGAGGAAGTGAAGGAATGTATAGAGGGTGAATCTCTGACCGACAAGGAGCGCGAGGAAATCAAGTCGCTGAGCCGTAGACAGCTTACTTAATGAAATCACTTCTCGAAACTGTTGATTGTATGACGGATCGCCGTCATACGACGTAACAGGGGTTCAAGTAAATCGAGACGCAACATATTGGCGCCATCACTTTTGGCAACCGAGGGATCGGGGTGAGTCTCGATAAACAGACCGTCGACGCCTACAGCTATCCCGGCACGAGCAATTGTCTCGATGAGTTCGGGACGTCCGCCGGTAACGCCACTGCTCTGATTGGGCTGCTGTAGCGAATGAGTGGCATCGAGTATCACGGGACAGCCGAATTTCTGCATAACCGGCACTCCCCTGAAATCAACAATAAGATCCTGATAACCGAATGTAGTGCCCCGTTCTGTCACTGCCACATCATTGTTTCCGCAGTCACGCACTTTCCGCACTGCATGTTCCATGGCTTCAGGTGACAGAAACTGACCTTTCTTGATATTTACTCCTTTTCCTGTACGGGCGGCGGCTATCAGCAGATCGGTCTGACGACAGAGAAATGCGGGTATCTGAAGAACATCCACATATTCAGCCGCTATATCGGCTTCCTCTGCCGAATGAATGTCAGTTACTACCGGTACATTGAATTCTTCACGTACACGACGCAGTATTTTCAGAGCTTCAATGTCACCGATTCCAGTAAAAGAATCGATTCTCGAACGGTTAGCCTTTCGGTATGATCCCTTAAATATATACGGGATGTCAAGACTTGAAGTTATATTTACAATTTGCTCGGCTATTTCAAGCGCCATCTTCTCTCCTTCTATAACGCAAGGACCTGCAAGGAGAAAGAAATTGTCGTTTCGTTTAATACAGTTCATAATTCATGATTTATTTTTTTCGCGCTCAGAAATTGCATGCGCTGCCATTACGGCATAAAGTGCAGCAGTTTCGGTACGTAACCGTGCTTCTCCAAGGCTTACCGGAATAAAGCCGGCTGAAAGTACTTTTTCAATTTCCGATGGAGAGAAGTCTCCTTCGGGTCCGATAAGTATAAGCATTGGCTTACTCGGCTTATATTCTGCGGTAAAGAATTTACGCGGGATTGAAGGATCACAATATGCTATGAAACGCTGCACACCGCTACCCGGGTCGTACATGGCAAGTAATTCATTCAGTCTTGTCATGGGGTATATCTCAGGCAAGGCAGCTTTCAAGGATTGTTTCATTGCAGATACGGCTATTTTTTCAATTCGCTCAGACTTTAATTCCTTGCGTTCCGACCTGTCGCACCGCAGAGGAATTATTCTGTCGACACCTATTTCAACGAGTTTTTCCACTAACCATTCAATCCGGTCGAGATGTTTGGTAGGTGCGACTGCAACTGTGATGTCGGCATCCCATACGCGTGGTTGATCCTCTACCGATTCAATGACGAGATTAACCTGACGGGATGTGCAATCGGAAATCCGGCAAAAGTAACGGTGACCCCGACCGTCAACACAAACCACACTGTCACCTTCTTTCATGCGCAGCACACGAAGGCAATGCGCAGCCTCACTCTCAGGTAATCGCGTATCCTCCGGCAGTCCGGGTGCATAGAACTGTATCATAAACGAATTGTAAATTACATTTCATCGTCAGCAGCCAGAATATCCGCCGCCTCATTTGTCCCGATTGACGGTTTCTTTCCTTTGCCTCGGAATATAAGCAAAAACAGAACGGCAACTATCGACGAATATCCTGCAAATATGAACCATGATGTACGCCACCCTTCGACAGCCTGCATAGCATCTCCGCCGACATCAAAAACATTTGCATTAATCACAGCCTGTGCCGCGAGAGTTCCTATGGTCGCGCCTACGCCATTGGTCATTATCATAAAAAGACCTTGCGCCGATGAACGGATCGAGGAGTCAGTCGCACTGTCGACATACAATGAACCGGATACATTGAAAAAGTCAAATGCTATGCCGTATACGATCATCGACAGAATAAAAAGCCAGACTCCCGAACCCGGGTCACCTAAGCCGAAGAGTCCGAAACGCAGGACCCACGCAACCATTGACATCAGCATCACTCCCTTTATTCCGAAGCGGCGTAAAGCGAATGGAATGAGCAGGATACATAAGGTCTCCGACATCTGTGAAAGAGATATCAGTGCATTGGCATTCCGTGCTCCCCATGTCGATGCGAATTCCGGTACATTCTCAAACGATGAGATGAAAGGATTGGCATAACCATTGGTAATCTGTAACGATACACCCAGCAACATTGAGAAAATGAAGAATATGGCAAGGTCACGCTGACGGAATAAAGAGAATGCCCTCAATCCGAGTATATCGACAAGCGACCGGGAGCCATTGCGATTGACTGGACAAGAAGGTATGGTGAGCGCATACAGCGACAGAATCAATGAAAGCAAACCGGAGGTAAGTAACTGAATATAACTCGACTGAAACTTTATGCCGTCAAAATCCATGAAATTGACGAAAAGCATCGCACATATGAAACCTACTGTTCCAAACACTCGTATCGGGGGAAAATGCCTGACTGCATCGAGTTTATTCTGAGCGAGAACCGAGTAACATACCGAATTTACAATTCCGATTGTAGGCATGTAGAAAGCTACCGAAAGTGTGTACAGTGTAAAAATCGGTCCGAAGGATAAGTCAGCACCGGCACTATATCCATACAATCCGGCAGAAAGCATAAATACACCGGCAAGCAAATGACAAATGCTGACCATACGTTGTGCCTGTATATAACGGTCGGCTATAATACCTATTACGGCAGGCATGAACAGTGACACTATTCCCTGAACGGTATAGAACCAACCTATTTTGCTGCCGAGTCCAACTCCGGCAAGATAATTGCCAAGAGAGGTCAGATAAGCGCCCCAAACGGCAAATTCCAGAAAATTAAGTGCTGTAAGCCTAAGCTTCAGCACTCCTACTTTACTATAATGGTTCATAAATCGATCAGGTTATTTTTTACTTTTTTTTTCGTTGAGTATTTTGCTGACCCGCGCTGCCTCCTCATAATTTTCCTGACTTATCAGCCGCTGCAATTCAACCTCAAGTTGTTCTATGGCGTAGTTTTCGAGTTTCGGTTCCGGATCGGGACCCCGATCGGCTCTCAATGACGCCCCGTCTTCAGATTTGCTATCGCTTGACGCAGTTTCCTCCTCAAGTATGAATCCTGTCGCTTCCAGTATCTCACGTGTAGTGTAAACCGGTGTATGTGTCCGCATCGCGATCGCTATGGCATCTGATGTGCGTGAATCAATTACCACAGTACGTTCTCCATCCGTAAATGTAAGCTCGGAAGAAAATATGCCGTCTTCAAATTTGTATATGAAAACTTCAGTCAGTTTCACGCCAAAAGCATGGGCAAAGCTGACAAATAGATCGTGTGTCATCGGGCGCGATGGAGTGATATTTTCCATTCGAAGCGCTATCGACTGGGCTTCCGCTGCTCCTATCACTACAGGTATCCGGTAAGGTCCGTTCACCTGAGCCAGTATAAGCGCATAAGCTCCGGTCTGAATCTGGCTATAGGAAAGACCCATCACCTGAAGCTGTACACGGTCATCGTTCTGAGAATTCATATCTATATATTTAAGGTAATTAGCTCACGTTTATATCAATGTCCTATCTGACGGGTTATCACTCCGCTGCCATAACATATCATGTGATCGCGATCGTAGACCGATGCAAATTGCCCCGGAGCAATTCCCTGGACATCGCTATCACTCTCAATCAGATAGCCTCCATCTTCCTGACGGTAAAGCCGTCCGGAAAGAAATTCAGGCATATGACGGTTTTTAAATGTGATTTCCACGCCGTTGCAGTCAGTGCCCCATGGATCGCGGGTTATCCAGTGCATTGCCTGAAGCGGGAGTTCCCTGCCATATTGCGCCTGACAGTCGTAGCCGTTCGATACATAAACCACATTATCACGTGTATTCTTACGGACAACATACCATGGTCCACCGCTTAGTCCGAGACCCTTTCGCTGTCCTATGGTATGAAACCAGAATCCACGGTGTTCACCCAGCTTACGACCGGTCTCTATCTCGATAATCGGTCCGGACTTCTCTCCGAGATGTCGCCGCAGAAAATCATTGTAGTCAATCTTTCCGAGAAAGCATATGCCTTGACTGTCGCGGCGGAAAGCATTTGGCATACGGGTCTCGACCGCTATCTCACGCACTCTTTTCTTGGGGAGGTCACCTATTGGAAACATGATGTGACTCAATTGCGCATAGTCGATGCGTGACAGAAAATCTGTCTGATCCTTGACCGCGTCTACTCCGGTACCGAGCCATTTCATACCGTCCTTCTCGATCACTCTTGCATAATGCCCGGTGGCTGTATAATCAAATTCATGCCCCCATCGCTGTTCGAAGAAACCGAATTTGATCATCTTATTGCACATAATATCAGGATTAGGTGTAAGCCCTTCGCGTACTGACCGTAACGCATATTCCATCACATTATCCCAGTACTCTTCATGAAGCGAAACTACCTCGAAAGGAAGTTTATAGCGTGACGCTATGAGACGGCACATCTCTATGTCTTCTTCGGCTGCACAATCACCTTCACCATTGTCAAGACCGATACGTATGTAGAACAAAGTCAAGTCATGACCTTGCTCTACGAGTCGATGCACCGCAACCGCACTGTCGACACCTCCCGATATAAGGGCTGCTACTTTCATACAAACGTCACACTTCTTCAAGTTCTTCTTTTTCGTCTCTGTTCTGGCGCTCAATCAACAGAAGGGCAATCCCATAATCGACTGATATTTTCCCGGGACCGGCAATCAGGAGGAAACAGTATATACCGATAAACATAATCGGAAGGAACCCAGGTCCTGTACTGTCGATACCCGCAAGTGGAAAATCACCTAAAAGATCGTGGATTATGTAGTATTCCGCCGCTATCATAGTTATGATCGGTGGAATGGTTGCAAGACGGGTAAGGAATCCTACCATTATACATAGCGAGCAAATCAATTCCACCGTGATCATAATTATAAGGGATGTTTCCGGCGGTATACCGGCAACCGAGGGGAATGTAGAGCGTAAAGCTTCGTAATTTACCAGCTGACGTATGCCAAACTGCAGGAACATCACTCCTACAAACAAGCGCAAAAAAAGACGCGCCATGTTACTGTAGGTATAACCCGTGATCCTTAGATATATATCCGTAAGCGTTTTTATTACCGGCGACATAGATTATAGGGTTTGATACTGTTGAAAAGATTTTTCACATCGCAGACGCTTTCTGGTCAAGACGGTCGACAACTTCAAGTATCTGTTGGATATTATAATTTTTTGCATGTATCTTATGATGCCGGTCAAGGATATAAAATGAGGGATAACCGGTTATATGATAAATCAGATCGGCTTCCGGAGCAGCTCCCACGCTCCATTCCTGAGGATACGAAGCCACCGATTCCGCCCAATCTGCTGAGTAATCCGTTGGAGTCAGACACACTATTTTTAATAATTTCCGGTCAATGAGCCTGGTAGCCTGGATATTTGCATCAAGCTGTACCCGTGCCATACGGCAGTCGCTACAGTCCGGATCACTGAAGAACACCACAATCATCTCCGCTTTATCATCGGCAAGTTGACGGGAAGTACCTTCACGGTCGGTATAAGACAGATCAGGTGCAATAGTACCGGGTTGCGTGGAGGATAACTGTGTCACCTGCTGCTGATAACGGAGTTTCGCTGTTTTATCGACACGTTTGTTGTCAATCACTGCCTGTGCGAAGGGTATATAAATCTGCTCACTGTAATATTGACAGGAATCGCCGAGAAGTTGTGCCTCCGCTTCTTCAACAATGAACAACAGATCGGCAGGCTGTTTTTCTAAAGCGCCCGTAAATTTCGCAATCGAAGCATATACTGATTCTACATTGGCATAGGGCATAAATGAAAGATAATCGGCTAAGGCCTGACGCATTTTTGACTTTGAAGAAAATGCCTTTTTCAAATCACAGTGATCCCAGAAATGATCGACCAGATAATCGCATCTACTATACAGCGAGGTCAGGGAATCAGGGGGCGACGGATATGGAAAATAGGTTTCCTGCGCCTGGATTTTACACGGTAAAATCAGAGTCAGGATAACAAATGTACTTGCAATAAAATATCTGAATTTGTTCATAGTCCGATTGATTTTTATCTTTCAGTTCACAAAATTAGCATTTCTAACGGAATTTCCTCCATTTTTACTATTTTTTATACTTTTATTTTCAGTATTGCAGATAGATGAAAGGAACGAGATCAGCTGACCGGAACTGAATACACATCAGAATAATAATTGCGAGAATTATTGTCTGGATAATAGGTGACAACCCGTGAAACCCACGCATTGTAGCCCGTGACCATCGGGAGGGAAAAAGATGAAACAATAACGAGCCTACAAGCAGAAGAACGATCATCAGATACCCGCTTATGAATTGAGGTGCAACATCAAAGTGGAAGTTATGGAGTATCTGATCAGTCATATCGCCCACATGTGCCATGGACTGACTTCGGAAAAACATAAATCCTATAGCTATAAGATTGAATGTCAGAAAAATATTAAGCGCACGGCGCCATACGGTGCCCTCGCCTGCTGATGCAAGGCGAGGAAACTTCTTTTTGATGTCTTTATGCACTACAAGGAGTAAACCGTTCCAGGCTCCCCATATGACGTACATCCACGAAGCACCATGCCACAGACCGCCGATCACCATTGTTGTCATCTGATTGGCGCGCGCCCGTTTCGGTCCCTTTCGGTTTCCACCGAGGGGTATATAAATATAATCACGCAACCAGGTGGAAAGTGATATATGCCATCTATGCCAGAATTCAGTAGGACTTTCTGCCTTGAAAGGAGCTCGGAAATTATCGAAAAATCTGAATCCCATCAGCAGGGCTATGCCTATAGCCATATCGCTGTAGCCTGAAAAATCGCAATAGAGTTGTATGGTAAAACCATATACCGCCATCAGATTTTCAAAACCGCTGTATAATGAAGGATTGTCAAACACACGATCCACAAAATTCTGACTGAGATAGTCAGCCACGATCACTTTCTTGACAAGTCCGCACATTATCAGGAAAAGCCCTTCACTTACCATTGCCCTCGTTGCTACGGTGGACTTTTCAGTCTGTGGAAGAAAATCTTTTGCTCTTACTACGGGACCTGCAAGCAACGGAGGGAAAAAAGTTAGATAGAACACATATGCCATGAAGTCCTTGCAAGGCGATATATGTCCGCGGTAAATGTCGACCATGTAACTGATTGATCGGAACGTAAAGAAACTGATTCCGGCGGGTAAGATAATATCAAGCGGGTCAAAGTCGCGTCCTGCAATATCTGCGAATGTGCCGAGAAGCAAATTAAAATATTTGAACCAAACGAGCATCCCGACATTGATCACCACATTCAGAGCAATCAACCATTTCTGCCCTGTCCCTCCTTGCCGACAGCGATCCATCAAACCTCCGAGCACATAGTCCATTACGCATACACCTAACAGAATAAAACAATATTCTGCTGAGGATTTATAATAGAAGTACAGAGAAAATGCGATCACAATCAACATCTTGGCTCTCCGGCTGCGTTCAGCGAGACGATACACGATCATCAAACCGGCAAAGAGCAGCAGAAAAAGCCCGGTATTGAAAAGCAACGGACTGTCGGCATCGTAGCGTAATATTTCAATCAATCGATCCATTATCAAAATCCGGATTTAAAAGTTCACTTAAAGCATCATACAAAAGTTGTCCCTGAAGACGGTAGCCGTCGACACTGAGATGAACATGATCTTTACTCATCAGTCCTGCGTTCACCCAGTTGGCAGCTGATCCCGCACCACCCGCAACCTCAAAAAAATCGTATACTGCGATTCCTTTGTTTTTACCGTAATCGAGAATTGCCTGACGCGCTTTGGCAACATTGGGGTTGACCGAAAACACTATTTTTGACTGGGAACGGCGTTTACCTGATTTCTTATTGCCGGACGCTCTCATTCGGCGGTCACATTCCTGGGGTGTGACAAGCAACAACATAGCTTCAGGAACCGACCTTGAAAGTTCGCTCACAAGAGCGTCCATACGTGAAATGAATTCCGAGGAATCAAAATTCTTACCGAAAGCTTCGTTTGTTCCAAGTGATATAATAATCAAATCGGGATCAAGAGCTATTATACCGGCAGAAAAATCGTCAATATCAGTATAGTTCCGATAAGTTGCTCCGTTGTGCCCTATCACATGGTAATACAATCCGGGGCGATCGGCTGAAAGCAAAGCGCCTCGGAGAACGGCTTGTCCGTAGCCGTTTATGGCTATCCTGGCAGTTGTCACGGCACGGGGTAAATGTAATTCGATTATTCCGGCGTGCTGATCGTGATCGGCATCGAATGTCATAGGTATTCCGTTTCCGTCGGTTACTCCGGTCACTTCGACAGTACCGTCGATATACAATATGACGGATGAGAACGGATTCCAGTCTGTCCGGTCATCGGTTCCGACTTCTATCGTTCCGGCAGGTGACATCGCTGTCAGGGCACATCCGGTAAATCCAAGACTGATATTACCTGAAGGCTTCATGAATTTTTCAGGGGTCCAGGGTATATTACTTCGGAATATGTAGTTTCGTGGTTCGTTAGTACCTGATAGACGAAGCGGTTCTATCAGTCCGCGTCCTGCAGCTCCATAATCATATTGCATCAGATCACGCACAAGTGATGTTGCAATGTCAGCCTGCAGATGACTGTCGCCTATATGCACTATCGTACGACGGCAACGGTCTTCCGGGTTCCACACAGGGGCGACAGATCCGTTCAGATCAATGGCGCGGCGTCGTATAAAGCCCGGTATGACAATCTCTTCTTCCTCATCGTCTATTTCGGGAGAAGTCGCAGTGACACCTGCCGTCCGAAGGTCTAGATCCTCTTCGAATAGCTCCGGACCGTCATGGACAGGCATTGCTAAGGCAACGATTAATATCAGAAGAGCACTGATCATTGGTCAATTAACTGCTTGAGCGCGTTCCCGAATTTTTCCGCAAGTACCTTTCCACCTTTATGAGAAAGATGAATATAGTCTTTATTTGTCCATCCGTTACGTGTCCATTCTACTATGGCATCTTCCCCACCCATAGCATCCCGGGTGTCCCAGAAGAGGGCGCCTGTTGCTCGGGCAGCATCTCGCTGTACGTTAATCATAGCTGGTATGGTAGACATCGACCGTACTTTACCTTCACGTTTCTCACCACGATCACCTATTCCCATCACTAAAATCCGGGCTGACGGATAACAAGCGCGCAGATGATTGATGACATCTTGCATATTTTGCCCGAATTTAGAATAATTCTTCTGTTTTGCGGAGAGCACATTGATTCCGAATTCAATTATGATTAGATCATAATCGACCCAATGCGACATCTGACGCGAGAGTTCAACCGGTACTTTTGAAAGAGAGTACCCGGGAATACCCCTTGATGACATGCAGTCAAGCGAGATTCCTCTGCCACTGCTTTCGAGCCATACACCAAGGGAAATAACTGAAGGAGACATAACTTTCACGCCGAAACGTGTTACTGTAGTGTCAACCTCTATAGCCTGCACGGCTTCGGAAGGATTAACTTCATGCGACTGCCACTCACCTGCTCCGGTACTGGTGTATACTTCTCCACCTTCAGGAGCAATAAACATAAAAAGTGACCGATCCCAACTGGATGCATGCGGTATACGCGATACACCTTTATATTCGGCGATAGCACTCCCCTCCGCAACGGCATATTGCTCGGAAAGTCCCATATAACATTCCTTTCCGCGTTTGGTAGCTGTGAAGCATTTCCATCCTTTACCGCTCTGGGTTACCGACTGACGGAAACCGGGAAAATCGGAATGCATGTTCATGTAGCCGACCCCGTTTCCTCCGTAAGCGCTCTGAAGATAAGCTCGCAGATCCTGAGTCATTATGTCGCCTTCGATATAGCTGTCGCCTACGACTGCTATATGCACAGTCCGACCTTCGGCAAGAGCATCCCTGATGTTGCGTAGACCGCTTTTATCTGCCGAATAATCTTCAATCACAGTCATTTCCCCGACGCGGCTCGGTTGTCGTTCCGGAATCTGTTCCTGGACAACACGTGCCTCTGTTGTATCTGAATGAACTTTTTCGGAGGCAACAGGTGTCTCGGCAATCAAAGCCGGTGAATCGACTGCAATTTCTTCTATATATTCTCCGACAACCGAGTCTTCTTCTTCAATTGATTTTATTTCGGTTTTCAAATCACTGAAAAGATTGAAATCCTTGACTTTGCCACCTGTCAGTTCTTCCCAGGGAAGGAAACTCGCCAAAACTACAAGAGCTACAGCTCCTATGATTATCGACGATGCAGAACCACGGCTATTATGTCTATCATTATTATCCATTAATTCAATTCATTCGTATTGTTGTTGACAATACTATAAAGCAAAGATGCTTTCATAGTTGTTTCATTCCATTCTGCTATAGGATCACTGCCGGCATTCAGTCCTCCTCCAACGAATATATTGTAATCGAAAGCACTACAAGTGATATTATCAACTCTCATACTTCTCAGATTGACAAATGCTACTGTACGTCCGGCGTCGAGTTCAACCGCGATATAGCCTCCATAATACCCACGCCTGTGTTTTTCAATGACATTCAGGCGTTCCAATGCCCGTTCACGAGGAAAACCTGCCAATGCAGGGGTCGGACTTAAACAATCAAGAAGCTTGTGACAGTCTTGTGCCGAACGGGAATGGATGGGAGTATGAAGATGGACCAATGAACCATACCTGCGCGTATCGGTTGTCTCAGCAACCGGATCCAACCCAAAAGAATCAAGCATGTCAAAAATAAATTCGGAGACCATACGATGTTCGACAATATTCTTTCTGTCCCAAGGAGTTGAAGAATTCACCGTTATCCGACGTGTTCCGGCAAGAGCACATGTATAAAGGGTGTCTTCTCCTGGACGATTATCTATCAGGAGCTCAGGTGAGGCGCCAATCCAATATTGTCCGTCGGTGGTTAAGGTTACAAAACGGAATGTATAAGGCAACTCTGAAAAGAACTCCGCAATGACATCATTCAGTGAACGTCGGGAATGTCCTGCGATAACGCGGGAATAGACGGTCTTTCCTCCTTCACGCCGTAGTAGCTCCAGTTCATCATTACACCCCGTAAAATACTCTTCGCGTGTTGTCGAATGACTGTACATCGGTACATCAGTCTGACCGGGAATAAAAGGAACACAATATCCGGTAGAGGTGACACGCATTACACCCTCACCCGGCATCGCGTAAGCGATTTCGCCGGGAGAAATACCTTCGATCAAATATTTTATGCTTTCAGCAGATATTTCAAATATTTTTTCTGACATCACTCTGCAACCGATCCAATAAGATCAAAACCAGCAGTCTCGGTGACTTTTACATTCACGTAGTCTCCCGGTGCGAGTCGACAGGACTTTCGCACAAGGATTTCCGGATCTACCTCGGGGGAGTCAAACTCACTGCGACCGATATAAAAGTCATCTTCCTCGCGGTCAATTACAACCTTTATCGTACTGCCTACCTTTTCATGATTAAGTTCGAACGCTATCTCCTGCTGCAATTCGAGCAGTCGGCTGAGTCGCTGTTGCTTTACATCTTCAGGTACATCATCCTTGAGATGCAACGCGGCATAAGTACCTTCTTCCTCACAATAAGCAAAGGCTCCCAATCGTTCAAACCGCTGTTCCTTCACAAAATCAAGAAGTTCGTTGAAGTCTTCTTCTGTTTCACCGGGAAATCCTACCATCATTGTAGTCCGGATGTGAATCCCTGGAACTCTTCGGCGTATCTCGTCAAGTAAATGACGCGTTGATTCTATGTCGATGTGGCGCCGCATAGCTTTGAGGATATTATCGGAAGCATGTTGTAAGGCGATATCAAGATATCGGCACACATTATCACGCGTTGCCATCACATCAAGCACATCAAGAGGGAAACCGGCAGGATAAGCATAATGCAAACGTATGCGTTGCACACCCGGAATATCGGCAATGCGCTCGACAAGTCCAGCCAGATGAGAACGATTGCCGGTTGCATCCTTTCCGAAGTCAGTTCCGTATGCCGAAAGATCCTGCGCTATTACATTAAATTCTGTTACACCACGTTTGACAAGGAGTTGTACTTCGTGTTCTATCTCTTCAACAGGTCGCGAATGATGACGCCCGGTAATGAGAGGTATGGCACAGAAAGCACAAAACCGGTCACATCCTTCCGAAATCTTCAGATAAGCATGATGGGAAGGTGTTGTGATTACCCTGTCATACGGAACCGATCCCGGCGAAACCGGACCGAGAGCCTCGATGACACCACTCCAGTCATATTTCCCGAACCAGTGGTCGACTTCAGGAATCTGTTCAGGAAGTTCATCACGATAGCGTTCTGACAAACATCCCATTACCATAAGCTGTTTAATTCGCCGCGCACTGCGGAGACTGCCCCATTCAAGAATCGTATTAATGGATTCTTCCTTGGCATCCCCAATAAATCCGCATGTGTTAATGACAGTTACGTCGGGCAGAGGATGCTGCTGCGGGGTATGCTCGAAGGTAATCTTATATCCTGCGTCCTCAAGACGACGCATCAAGCGTTCCGAATCCACCAGATTTTTGGAACAACCCAATGATATTATATTGACAACCGGTCGTTTCATCACTTACCGAAGAGTGAGCGCACAAACTCACGCTTATGAAATACCTGCAGATCATCAATTCCTTCACCCAGACCGATATATTTGACCGGAATACGAAACTGGTCACTTATACCTATAACCACACCACCCTTTGCTGTTCCGTCAAGCTTTGTGATAGCGAGAGCATTTACCTGGGTTGCAGCAACAAACTGACGTGCCTGTTCAAAAGCATTCTGGCCCGTTGAACCGTCAAGTACAAGAAGCACTTCGTGAGGGGCTCCGGGGACAAGTCGCTGCATCACATTCCTGATTTTTGTAAGCTCATCCATCAGACCCTTCTTGTTGTGCAGACGACCGGCGGTGTCGATTATCACGACATCGGCGCCCTTGGCTTTGGCACTCTGAAGTGTATCGAAAGCCACCGCTGCCGGATCGGCACCCTGTGCCTGCTTTACGACCGGTACACCGGCTCGTTCACCCCATATACACAGTTGTTCCGTAGCTGCTGCACGGAATGTATCGGCGGCTCCGAGAACTACCGAATTGCCAGCCCGCTTGAACTGTGATGCAAGTTTGCCTATCGTGGTGGTCTTCCCGACTCCATTGACTCCGACAACCATTATTACATATGGTAACTCACCTGATTTATCGATTTCAAAATCCTCATGATCGGCATCGGTCTCACCTCCGACAAGAAGATCGGAAATTTCTTCACAGAGCATATCGTTAAGTTCTTCGGAACTTGTATATTTATCACGGGCTACTCTCTCTTTGATGCGGTCGATGATTTTGAGTGTGGTATCAATACCGACATCTGAAGTGATGAATATCTCCTCAAGTTCGTCAAGAAACTCATCATCGATCGTCGAGCGGCCTACAAAAGCACGCTTGATCTTATCGAGGAGCCCTGTTTTAGTCCGCTCAAGTCCGCGGTCAAGTGTCTCTTTTTTCTTTTTGGAGAAGAAGTCAAATAAACCCATTATATTTATTTCTTATATTAGCATTACAAAGTTACATATTTTTCGCTGCATTTCGCCGGTATACCGTTTTTTTTCATTACATTTGCCGATATGCCGTTATGATAAAATCATTTCTTAGGAATATATTCATTGCCTGCACATTCGGAATTTTTTCTGCATGTATATTCACTTATCCCGATCCCGACTGTATTTCAGACGGAATATATCCCCGGCACATTGTTCTCAGCCTTGAACCACCACCACGGTGGACCGCTATCAACGCTGATGCAATAAGCAGAAATGATGCTTCTGAAGCACGGTCGAAAACAGCCAAAATTGTGTTATGGCAGAATAGCTTGATTCTGGACAGTCAGTCCGTCAAACTCAGTTCCGATGAAATAACACGATGTTTTTTTGATCTGAAATGTTCATATGAACCGATCCATGCCGAGATATGGGCTTCAGATGAGGACGCATATTCCGTGAACGAAACCGGACATGTGTCCATGTCGGACACATTTAAAGCTGCTGTCTCACCTCGTAAAGAAGGATGGACAGCCTATCATCCCGGAATCTTAACAGATTCCACTCACATAAAACTGAATCATGCTACGGCTGCAATTGTCATCGTCACTACTGACAGAGCGGAAAAACTTCCTCAGTACATTAATTCTGATATGGATATTTCAATCCATTATCCCGATCTTGTACCTTCGGTGTTTCACATCGCTTCAGAAAATTCTGTCGATTCTGATTTTTGGCCGGAAGTCACCCAGACATTACCGTTAAACTCGGATACTCTCATCTACGACCTGATGATGATAAACGAGATGTCAAAACATGTTCGTTTTTACATCACAATAAATGAAACCGGAGGCGCGACATTCGCCACATCACCTGTTATTGATGTCGAAGTGGCTCGCGGACGCGCAACCATAGTCCAGGGACCTTTTCTCACATGGGCGGAGGCTCGTCCGATCACCATCTATCCGGATTTTTCAGGAGATTTCAATTATTTCATACAGTAAATAATAAAGCAATCTTATATACGACAAACGCTACTATCCAGGCCATTACTGTATTATATACTACTGAAAATGCGCCATAACGCCATGAACCTGTTTCCCGTACTATGGCTATTACGGTTGCCATGCAGGGGCAATACAATAATATGAACACAAGAAAGCTCAAAGCGGCAGCAGGTGTAAAATCAGGTTTTCCGGTTACAGAGGACACTGCCTTTATCCGGCTTCCGAGCGCATGTTCTTCGACAGCTTCGTCACCTGTGTAAAGCACACCGAGAGTTGACACAACAATTTCTTTTGCCGGGATGCCGGCTACGGCAGCTACTGTTGCACGCCAATGGAATCCTATTGGTTCCATAACCGGATTTATAGCTTTGCCAATCATTTCGAGATAGGAATCAGTTGACGGATCGATCTTCAAATCATCTGAAATCATCTCTGTGATTGAATCATCTGATACCTGTTCTTCATCATGAACAGGGAAATAATTTAGTGCCCACACTATGATACTCGCAACGAGTATGACCCCGCCCATCTTTTTAAGATACTGTTCTCCCTTTCCCCACATGTGACGTAAAGAGGCCTTAAGAGTCGGAACTCTATATGGCGGAAGTTCCATGACAAAAGGTGTCTCATCCTTTCCGAACCAGAACCGGCGCAACATACGTGCAGTCAAGACAGCGACTAAGACTCCAAGTATATACAACCCCATGAATATTATGGCTGCGTGTGCGCTGAAAAATGTTCCTACAAGAAGTACATATATGGGGACTCGTGCCGAACAGGACATGAAAGGATTAATCAGTATGGTGATTATTCGGCTGGAGCGGCTCTCAATAGCCCTTGAGGACATTATCGCAGGCACATTACAGCCAAATCCCATGACAAGAGGTATAAAAGACTTTCCGTGCAAACCTATCCGATGCATCATTCTGTCCATTATGAATGCAGCGCGTGCCATATATCCTGAATCTTCCATAAATGAGATACAGAAATATAGTATAAGTATATTAGGAAGAAATACTATTACACCTCCTACACCACCAAGAATTCCGTCGGCTATGAGATCTTTCAGAGGTCCGTCAGGCATATATTCGGAAGTAATTTCTGACAGCCACGCAACGCCACTTTCTATCCATTCCATCGGGAAAGCTCCTACATAGAAGGTTAGCCAGAATGTAACAAACATTATTGCAAGGAAAAGGGGAAATCCGAAAAGTCGGCTTGTCACGATCTTATCAATTATGTACGTAGCATCACGGTAATCACCCTCTCCGCGTACAAGAGTTTCGGCAAGAGCTCCTGCAATAAAACCGTATTTTTCATCTGCAATTGCAGCCGACACATCTTCGCCTCTGACCGATTCTATCGAGTGTAGCGCCACATCACGCTCTCTCATTATGACCTCCCTTTCAGGATTGCCATCGAACATTTCCTCGACTTCCTTGTCTCGTTCAAGGAGTTTTATCGCAAGATATCGCGCTGCGAATTTTGGTTCAATATACCCGTTTGAACGAATCAAATCTCGCAAATGTGTAATTGCGTTTTCAATATCGGAACCAAGATTTACATGAATGTGTCTCTGGTGCTCGTGTTTTCCTTCGTATATATCAATAATCGTATCAAATAGATGATTCACCCCTTCCCCGGAACGACCGACTGTCGGCACAATCGGCACTCCTATCATTTCACCAAGAAGCGTATGGTCAAGACGATCACCCGATGCACGAAGTTCATCATACATATTGAGAGCGATAACCATTTTACGGTTCATATCAATAAGCTCGGTAGTGAGATAAAGATTTCGCTCAAGATTCGACGAAACAACAACATTTACTATTACATCAGGTGTGTAATCTCGTAAATAGCGACGCACGTACAATTCCTCCGGGGAATAGGAAGCAAGTGAATATGTACCCGGCAGATCTACAATATTGAAGCTATACCCTCTGTATTTGAATTGTCCTGATTTTGCATCAACAGTGACTCCACTGTAGTTTCCAACGTGCTCCCTGGCTCCGGATGCAATATTAAATAATGATGTTTTTCCGCAATTAGGATTACCTATGAGGGCAATATTTATAGTCCTTGTACTTTTATCAAAGACCGCTGACATACTTTCATCAGGAAATTCGGAATTGGTTCTGGTATGTCCTTCAGTATGATTTTCAGTTTCCGAATCTGAAGTGATTTTTACTACTTCTACCAATTCAGCCTCGCTGCGACGCAAGGAAACCTCATAATCGAGTATTTTATATTTTACCGGATCATGCATTGGTGCCGACATGACTACCTCTACACGATGACCTCGTACAAAACCCATCTCTACCATGCGTTTATGAAACGCTCCATGTCCAAGTGTCTTGACAATCAGACCGGTTTCTCCGGGTTTTAATTCACTTAATCTCATCACAATATCATTTTTGCGACTACAAAGTTCGTATTTTCCTGCGAAACATCAAAGAAATAACCATCCTTTTTTAGACTGATTTTAAATAAGCCCACTTGTACGGACGCGATTCAACGCGTCCACCCCGATTCATCGCGTCCACCCCGCCATCAAAATAGAAAACCCGGGGATAATCTTATCCTCGGGTCTCTCTGTAGAGGGGGCGGTTACC
>CAZKSF010000019.1:0-46332 GCA_964555405.1 uncultured Bacteroides sp. | reverse complement strand
GATGTAAGACGATGTGCTTCAATATGTTAAGTCGTAAAGTGTCAAAGACGGAAAAATAGATAAATTTGAGATAGGGACAAAATATTTTTAAAACTTTTAGGGATTGAAGTTAGTTTAATCTATAAATGTTAAATTCAAGTTCATGACTTATGAAGACGTTTCATCACATTAATTACTTTCTGTATGTTTCTATTGTTGTTATAATCAGTAATTTCTTCTCGTTTCCGGGTTTTGCAGCGGAATCACATGACCGGTGGACAACTGACACGGTGCTCAATGATGGGTACCAGATGACCACTGTGTATCAGCCGGACGATTATTCCGGAAAAGTCAGGTCCACTGTTATCAGGCGTAATGTATCACTGGAACATCCATTACGCGGAGTCCTGTACGTACATGGTTTTAACGACTATTTCCTTCAATATGAAATGGGGGAGAAGTTTAATGAAAACGGCTACGCTTTTTACGCAGTTGATTTACGTAAGTACGGCAGATCGTTAACACAGGGTCAGAAAATGTGTCAGGTAAGAAAAATTTCGGAATATTACCCCGACATTGACTCAGCATTGACGATAATGCGTAATGACGGTATTGAGGAGATTGTAATTATGGGACACTCAACGGGTGGACTGACCGTCAGCAGTTACATGTCAACACTTGACAAAGACAAAAGCAACCGTACCGGGGATATACGTGCGGTGATACTTAACAGTCCGTTTCTTGACTGGAACCTTGGAAAACTTGAGTGCTTTGTGCCTGCCATTGCTTTTTTAGGTAAATTCTTTCCAAATATTACTGTACATCAGGGTGGAAGTGCATATTCCGAAAGTCTTCTGAAATCTTACCACGGAGAATGGTCGTATAACACTGACTGGAAAAGATTCAATTCTACGGATGTGGATTTAGGATGGATAAGGGCTATTAACCAGGCGCAACATTCGCTACGGGGTGGGAAAGCAGATATAACACAACCAATTTTACTGCTGTACTCATCTAACAGTGTTAATGGTAAATCATGGAACGAGGCATACAATCATGGCGATGGAGTACTCGATGTGAAGGATATACGTAAGTATGGACTTGAGCTCGGTCCGGACGTAACGGCAATGAAAGTTAACGGAGGATTGCATGATCTCCTTCTGTCGGAAACGAAAGTACGTGAGGCAGTATACGATGCAATTTTCAAATGGTTAAAACAGACGCTCGCGTTAACTAATGTTGAAGAATGATAAAACAGGAACCCTTTATGAACTTTGGTTTCGGGGAAATGTTATAAGGATATAATTCAAAAACAAAGTAATATGAAAGAGATGATATATACACAGCCTGATCTGCCGTATGCAGAAGATGCACTCGCAGGAGTGATTTCAAAAGAGACAGTTCACTACCATTATTGGAAGCATGAGACAGCGTATATTACCAATCTTAATAAAATGATTGAGGATACTCCCTATGCTGATATGGAGCTTGAAGATGTTATCCGTAAAGCTGATGGAGCGCTTTTCAACAATGCCTCGCAGGCGTGGAACCATATATTCTATTTCTTTTCATTCTCACCATACGGAGGTCAGGAGCCTACCGGGAAATTACGTGAGGCTATTGACCGGGACTTCGGATCGTTCGAACAGTTTAAGAAGGATTTCGAGGAGGCAGGAACGAAATTGTTCGGTTCGGGCTGGGTATGGCTTTCGTCAGATGTCGATGGGAAATTGTTTATCCAGGCAAAACCGAATGCCGGTAATCCACTCCGTGACGGACTTCGTCCGATACTGACGTTTGATGTGTGGGAGCATGCCTATTACCTTGATTATCAAAATCGACGTGCCGATCAGCTCCATAAATTATGGGATATAATCGATTGGGATGTCGTAAGTAGCAGATATATCTAAATAACGAAAAATAATAATAGCACTAAATAAGCATAATGTGATGAATGGAGAGGGAGGCACTCGTGAGAGCACCTTCCTTTTTTTCTGTTTTTACAACTCTGATAATGCCTGTATCGTGAAATTTATGTAATTTTGCGAAATAATTATAAAAACGATTTATCAAATTACGACCTCAATATACGATTATGGCGGAAAATACTGAAAATGAAGCTGTCGAAAAAGAAAGCCTGAATTTTGTAGAACAGTTAGTAGCCGACGACCTGAAAGCCGGCAAGAATGGAGGACGTCTGAACACTCGCTTCCCACCGGAGCCGAACGGTTACCTTCACATAGGTCACGCCAAAGCAATCTGTATGGATTTCGGAGTGGCTGAACGCTTCGGAGGCACTTGTAATCTTCGCTTCGATGATACAAACCCGGTGAAGGAGGATGTCGAATATGTTGACTCCATACGTGAGGATATTCATTGGCTTGGATTCGACTGGGGTGACCGCGAATACTATGCGAGTGATTATTTCCCCCGTTTGTTTGATCTTGCCGTACGTCTGATTAAAGAGGGCAAGGCATATGTCGATGACCAGTCATCGGAAGAAATAGCGCGCCAGAAGGGTACACCTACTACTCCGGGCATCAATAGTCCATACCGTGATCGTACTCCTGAGGAAAACCTCGATCTGTTTATGAGGATGAACGCCGGTGAATTTGACGAGGGTTCGAGAGTTCTCCGTGCAAAGATTGACATGGCATCTTCGAATATGCATTTCCGTGACCCGATCATGTACCGCATTATCAAGACTCCTCACCACCGCACCGGTACTACCTGGAAGGTTTACCCGATGTATGACTTCGCTCACGGTCAGAGCGACTATTTCGAGGGAGTGACCCACTCGATATGCACTCTTGAGTTCGAGGTTCATCGTCCGTTGTATGAGTACTTTGTAAAGGAACTTGCCGATGAAAGTTATTGCCCTCGTCAGATAGAATTCAACCGTCTGAACCTTACCTATACGGTAATGAGCAAACGTAAGTTGCTTCAGCTGGTAAAGGAAGGGCTTGTCGCAGGATGGGATGACCCCCGTATGCCGACTATATCAGGAATGCGTCGCCGTGGCTTCACACCTGCATCTATAAGGAATTTTATCAATAAGATCGGATACACTAAGTATGAGGCGCTTAACAGTGTTTCACTCCTGGAACATGCGGTCCGCGACGACTTGAACCGTGTTGCAACACGTGGCATGGCAGTAATGAATCCGGTAAAACTGATAATTACCAATTATCCGACCGATCAGGTTGAAGAGGTGGCTATGGAGAATAATCCCGAGGATCCTCAAAGCGGTACTCACAACATGCCTTTCAGCCGCGAACTCTATATCGAGCGTGAGGACTTTATGGAAAATCCTCCTAAGAAATTCTTCCGACTTGCTCCCGGTGGAGAAGTACGTCTCAAGGGTGCTTATATCATCAAGTGTACCGGAGTGAAGAAGAACGATGCCGGTGAAATCGAAGAGATATATTGCGAGTACGATCCGGAGACCCGCAGCGGTATGCCGGGGAGTATGCGTAAAGTGAAAGGAACTCTTCATTGGGTTTCGGCGGCTCAGGCTGTAGATGCTGATGCACGTATATATGACCGTCTTTTCAATGTAGAAAATCCTGCCGCTGAACCTGACCGTGACTTCCGCGAGATGCTTAATCCCGATTCGCTTAAAGTTGTTGAAGGTATAAAAGTTGAGCCTTGGCTTGCATCTCAGGCAAAAGTTGGGATGCCGTTGCAGTTCCAGCGTATAGGTTATTTTACACTTGACCCGGATTCAACTCCCGACCATCTTATTTTCAACCGGACAATAGCTTTGAAAGACAGCTGGGAAAAGGAACAGAAGAAATAATATGGAAGAACCCCATGGCGTAACTCTTGAGGAATTACGTTCGGAATGTGAGAAATATCTTGCATCGCCGGCTGACTACGACATTGATGATGATCGTATGCTCGATCTGATAGAGTTTGCTCTCGACCAGGGTGAATATAGTTCAGCGTGGCTTCTTATTGGTGCCGCGCTGACACGTTTTCCCGACAATCACTTTGTATGGCTCCATCTTGCTTTCCTTCTTTATGAGGAAGGCAGGATGGATTATGCGATGACAGTGCTTAAGAGATTCCGCAAATTCGATTATTGGGCACAGTCATTGATGATATTGATTGAATCGTCTCAACATCCCGAACGTGTACCGGACTCGATCAGGAACCTCGTCGCTCATACCGATACATTTCAGGAAGATAATCTTGCTAACTTACTCAATGTAGGACGAGAAACCGGAAACTATTCACTATTGTGTGAATTGTTGCCGGAGATCGAACGCAAGACGGAGTCTGTCGGTATGTTGTGGCGGGAGATGGCAGCGTGGGCGGAGGCGCGGCAAGATTCCGCTAATCAACAGCTTTGGATTGAAAAATATATCGACGCGTGTCCCTATGACGCGGAAGCCTGGGAAATGAGTGCCAGATACTATCTTTATTCGGAGGCGAATCCTCAGGAGGCTATGTCATCGGCAGAATATGCGCTCGCTATCAATCCTCGGTCAGTCATAGGAAATTTAGCGCGTATTGAGGCGGCCAGTATGATTTCTCCTCCCGGTGAGGCAAATGCCGGACAGATCGAGCGTATGATCGACTGGTTCAAGCAGGCGTTGAATGATTTGGCAGATGCTACACTTTGTCTCGAACAGTACGTGAATTTCCTACGGCTTTATGACCTTTGCGAACGTACGGATATCCAGCAACATCTCTACGATCTCAATAAACTTTATCCGGAGAATATACATGTACTGGATCTACTTCTCCGTTTGTCCGAAACTAACGGCGAATGGGAGATACAGGAGTTCATGATCAGCGCGCAGCTGACTGCTTCACATCCTGATACATCGCAGGAACTCATATATGTCAGTTGGGCTCGGAAACTTCGGGCTGACAGTAATTTCCATGCATCATATACTATACTGAAAGGATTTTACGAGTATATGAAGATAGATTTCGAAGATTCTCTTGTGAATGACGCCTATCTTGAAATGCTGTATCTGCAACGCAGATTTGAGAATATAATGGACATTGATGTTCCGGCACCTGATGAAGATTCATTTGTGATGGTATTATTCCATAAGGTTCTTGCTATGGCTCGATTGGGAAAATTCGAGAATATGCCGAAGACTGTTGCAATTCTTATGACTGATGTCATGGGGCATAGTTCAGCCCGCTCGATGGCTGATCTGCTTTCAGGACTTTCGATTGGTAACTTCTGTGTACGGTTGCTGGAATGGGCAGACGATAGTGAACGCGACCTTGATCAGTTGAATCAGATCGACCCCTACTCGCATATTTTGAAGATATTGTACGGCGAGTAAGTTTAGGATGATGCTCGATTCTTCTATCAGTCGGAGAAAAGAAGCTGCATTATATAGGCGTCAGTGTAATGGCGTCCGGCTCTGATCCACGAACGCAACCGTCCGTAATGCCTGAACCCGGCAGCGGAAAAGAGACGGATTGATGCCTCGTTAGTAGCTGCAACTGTCGCCCATACCTGATGCATTCCTATTCGGGTCGAAGCATATTTCACCACCAGTTGAAGTGCACGTAATCCATACCCTTTGCGTCTGAAGGGATGGTCGATAAGAATACCTATGGACGCTCGGCGGTTGACAGGATCAAAATCTGTTAGATCGACAGTCCCGATGGCTTGATTTGTTTCACGCAATACGATCATGAGTCGGAGTTGACGTTCGGCAAATAAGTCGGCGGTGTAATTTGCAATATAGTCACTGATATTTTTCGAGGAAAACGGAGCGACTGTAGGTGCGCAGTCCCACAGTTCCGTGTCATTTTCCCACTTCAGGAAAATAGCGAGATCTTCGGGCTCAACCGCGCGTAATGTTATTATATCATCATTAAATAACGGAGTCATAGTTCTATTTTAAAAATTAGTCTTGAAATGAATCGGAAAACGGCGTACGTTGTTCAAGTGAACGGGCAAGAGTGAGTTCATCGGTATATTCTATTTCGTTACCGACGGCAACCCCTCGTGCCAGTTGAGTGACTTTAAGATCTTTCATTTCAAGAGCCGAAAGTTGACCAAAAATATAGAAGTTCGTAGTATCACCATCCATTGTGGCGCTTAATGCCAGAATTACTTCCCGTATGTTACCTTGACGCACACGGTCGATAAGTGAAGAAATTTCGAGCATTGACGGTCCAATGCCGTCCATGGGCGAAATCAACCCGCCAAGTACGTGGTAAACCCCGTGAAACTGCCCGGTGTTTTCAAAAATCATAACGTCTTTTACATTCTCGACAACGCAGATAGTGGATTGATCACGTCGTTGAGAAGAGCAGATAGGACATGTCTCTTCTTCACTGATATTATGGCAACATGAGCAATACCGGATATTAGTCCTTAGATTGATTATGGCATTACCGAGTGCATCAGCCACTTTTGCATCCTGACGGAGTAAATGAAGTGCAAGACGGAGTGCTGTTTTTCGTCCTACTCCGGGAAGACGTGATAGTTCGGTAACAGCTCCTTCAAGCCATTTCGATGAAAATTCCTGTTCCATTGGTATAAATGGGTTTATACATAAATTCCTGATTATTATCCGTAATGGAATCTAAATAGTAAAAATTATATGTAGAATGATTGTGTCGGGATAATTCAGGTTCTTTAAATTAGAACGTAAAGTTACGATGATTTCCTCTATTTTGTCTAATTTTGCAGTATGAAAAAAAGTGAAATAAACGACTCTACCGCCCGATCGACATTCCTTGTCAGTTTCGGCAAGCGATTGTTCCTGTTCTGTTGCGTCACGGTTATCTGCATGTGTATTGGGGGGCTGATAGTTGGTCTTATAGCGTCAAAAGGCACCACTCCCGCTATCCGCATGTCGGCTATATTACAGGATATCATGCTGTTCATACTCCCGGCTTTGGTTACAGCGTGCTTGATAACCCGTTTCCCGGCACGGTTTCTTTTGGTTGATCGAAAACCGGAACTCGTTCCTGTATTGTTAGCCATTGCTATTCTTTTTGCTTCCGTTCCGTTGATGAACAAAATTGTGGCATGGAATGAGTCATTGATGCTTCCTGCATATATGAGTGAGCTTGAGGCTGCGATGAGAGCGAGTGAAGAGTCGGCGCGAGCATTGATCGATATGCTGATAGGTCCGCGCGATAATATAGGAGGATTCATTATCGCCGTACTTATAGTAGGAGTTACTGCAGGTTTCAGCGAGGAGATTTTCTTTCGCGGAACACTTCAGCGGTTGCTTGCCACCGGTCCGGTTAACGCTAATCTGGCTATATGGATTACTGCTTTTATATTCAGTGCAATACATTTCCAATTCTATGGTTTTGTGCCACGTCTGCTTCTCGGCGCTTATTTTGGTTACCTTCTGTGGTGGACCCGTTCGTTATGGGTTCCTGTCATCGTTCACATTACAAATAATGTGACTGTTGTAACCTGTGATTTTTTCAAAAGCGGTGATTCTTCGAAATTCGATACTATAGGAACAGAGCCGTCGGAGTATATGTGGGTTGGGGTGTCAGCGATAGCGGTGATATTATTATTGTGGTGTTTTCGTTCCATATCAAAACATTCTGACCGATGATAGATAACAGTTCTCTCGATATAAATCTTTACGATTATGATTTGCCTGACAGCAGGATCGCCTCACACCCCCTTTCTGAGCGGGACTCGTGCCTGTTGCTCAAACGGGATGCGGATGGTTCACTTTCCACACATAAGTTTACCGATCTCCCTGCTTTATTGCCGGAGCGAGCAATACTTGTTTACAATAATACACGTGTCATAAATGCGAGACTGCATTTCCGCAAAGGGTCCGATGGTGAGGGTGCGCTCATAGAAGTTTTTTGTCTTGAACCTGTGTCGCCTGCTGATTATTCACAGTCGTTCTCGTCGGTTGAGCCGGTTGAATGGAAATGTTTCATCGGTAACAGTAAGCGTTGGAAAGATGGTTGTCTTGTAAGGAAAGTGACTCTTCGCGACGGACTAGAAGTCAGTCTGTCGGTAACACGAATAAGTCGGGAAGGCAATCATTCGATTGTGAGATTCGAATGGAAAACTAATGATGATACTTCAGTTTCATTTGCCGAGGTGATCGATGTGGCGGGAGAACTACCTATTCCACCGTATCTTAACCGTGATACGGAACAGTCCGATCTGACAGATTATCAGACCGTATTCAACCGGATATCCGGTTCAGTTGCAGCTCCTACCGCAGGTTTGCATTTTACTCCTCGTGTATTGGAGGCTGTTGACGAAATGGGTATGCTCCGCCGGGAACTCACTTTACATGTCGGAGCCGGTACATTCCAGCCTGTCAAGACCCGATCGGTTTCTGAACATGAGATGCACAGCGAATTCATTTCCGTTTCCCGTGAACTTATAGCTGAGTTGTCAGAAAGTGACCGACCTGTTGTCGCAGTCGGAACCACTTCCGTAAGGACTCTCGAAAGTCTCTATCACCTTGGTTGTATGGCGGCAGCAGGGGAGATGCCGGATGCTCTCGACCAATGGTCGGCATACACGCCTGAACACAATGCAATGAGTCGTCATGAGGCTCTCAAGGCATTGACTGACTGGCTTGACAAGGAAGGACTCGACCGGCTGATTGCTACCACAAAAATAATAATATGTCCCGGTTATCAATACAGGATGGTTGATGCTATGGTAACGAACTTTCATCAGCCAAAGTCGACTTTGCTTCTTCTGGTGTCGGCATTTGTAGGCGGTGACTGGCGCAGCATATACGATTACGCACTCGAAGGTGACTATCGCTTCCTAAGTTATGGAGATGCCTGTCTTTTATATCCGGGATAAATATTGTAATTTTGCACTGTTAAAATAACATTTTGGGGGTGTCAGAGTTTTAGCTCCGACTGAGATCATACCCTTAGAACCTGATCCGGGTAATACCGGCGTAGAGAAATAAATGATGATGAAGAAAATTATCTTCGGAACAGTTGTCGTATATGCATCGACAGCTTTCCAGGTTGTGGCTGCAGTGAGTGACCCGGTAGAAGACGAACCGGTCGACACAATGAGCCGAGTTTTGGAACAAGTGGAAGTGGTGGCAAATCGTGCTACAGCAAAAACTCCGGTGGCTTTTACCAATGTGGGTAAGATGGAGTTGCTGAAGGCAAATGACGGACGCGATATGACTTACTTACTACAGTCGACGCCATCAGTGACAGTTACTTCGGATGCCGGTGCCGGAATGGGTTATACATCCATGCGTGTAAGAGGTACTGACGGATCACGTATCAATGTAACGGCTAACGGTATTCCGATCAATAATCCCGAGAGTCATAATGTGTATTGGGTGAACATGCCTGATCTCGCGTCATCATTACGCGACGTACAGATTCAGCGTGGTGCAGGGACTTCAACAAACGGTGCCGGTGCATTTGGGGCGAGTATCAATATGCTTACTGATGCTCCCTCCGAAGATCCCTATGGCGAATTATCCGGTGCATATGGCAGTTATAATACCAACCGTGAGACACTCCGTGTGGGATCAGGTCTGTTGGGCGAACACTGGAGCCTGGATGCACGTCTCACACATATGGGATCGGACGGATACATAGCGCGTGCATCATCGGAATTATGGAGCTATTTCGGACAGGTCGCTTACAACTCGTACGGAACATCGATCAGGCTTTTGGCATTCGGAGGTAAGGAACAGACTTATATGGCGTGGGATTATGCATCGAAAGAGCAGATGGAAAAATTCGGCAGACGCTACAATCCGTGCGGTGAATACATCGATGACCAGGGAAATATAGCTTATTATCCTGATCAGAAGGATAATTACACACAACATCATTTTCAACTCCTGCTGTCGCAAAGAATAAATGATAAATGGAGAATAAATGCCGCAGCACATTTTACCAAAGACAATGGTTACTACGATCAGTATAAACAGTCACGCACACTGGTGGAATACGGTCTTGAGCCATTTGTTGACAGCGAAGGTGTGACTGTTAAGAAATCGGATCTTATACGTCTGAAAAATAATGTAAACAACTTCGGTGGCGGTCAGGTATCGGCTAATTATATAAATGATGGCTGGAATATTGTTTCCGGAGTCGCGATTACCGATTTTTCAGGGCATCATTTCGGACAGGTAAAGTGGGTGCGCAATTATCTGGGACCGATTAATCCGCTACAACGTTATTACGACAACTATGGTCACAAATTTGATGCTAATTTCTACATCAGGGCAAATTATGATATAAACCGCAGTTGGTCGGTTTATGCCGATATGCAATACCGCTACATAAAGTATACCATTGACGGTGAATCCGATAACTGGGACTGGCAGACTTCCGCTCCCGCATTATTGGATATTAACCGCCATTGGAATTTCTTTAATCCGAAGTTAGGAGTCAATTTTACCAAAGGCGATCATCGCGCTTTTGCTTCATGGGCAGTTGCTCAGAAGGAACCGACGAGAGATAATTTCACAGACGGTGATCCGAAACATCGCCCTGAATCAGAATTGCTCAACGATTTTGAACTCGGTTATTCATGGAGCCATGGCATAGTTTCGGCAGGAGTCAACCTTTATTACATGCTCTATCACGACCAGCTTGTGGCAACCGGAGAATTGTCCGATACGGGTAATCCGATAAGTGTGAATGTCCCGGATTCATATCGTGCCGGAATAGAATTGTCGGGCACGCTTGCACCTGTGAAATGGTTCGACTGGCAGTTGAACGCTACACTTTCGCTAAACAGAATACGAAATTTCGTGGAGTATATCTATGAGGATGAATGGACCAATCCTATAACCTTTGATCTGGGAGATACCCCGATTGCATTTTCACCGAGTGTGATATTGAATAATTCGTTCAATTTCAAAGTAAATGATCTTGAAGCATCTCTGCAGAGCAGGTACGTAAGCCGACAGTATATGACTAATGCTGCCAGCCGGGAGGCTATGCTGGATGCCTACTTTGTATCCGATCTGCATCTGGGTTATACCTTTGCCGGTATTGCCGGATTACGTAGTCTGAAGGTTGGATTATCGGTATATAATCTGTTCAATGAAAAATATTTCAGCAACGGATATGCAGGAGCCGGCTACTATGTGAACGGGCAGGGAGAGAAAGTGATTTACAGATATGCCGGTTATGCTGCGCAGGCTCCGGTTCATGCAATGGCGACAGTCACGTTAAAATTCTGATGTATGTTCAGCTCGTTTGATTTCGCGACAGTCCGTGAGATTATAGGCTTTGTAATAGGACTCCTTTACCTGTGGTGGGAATATCACGCCGACTCCAAAGTGTGGCTCGCTTCGGTAGTAATGCCCGCCATATCTATGTGGATATATTATTCCAAAGGACTTTATGCTGATTTCGCTATAAATATCTATTATCTGGTCATAGCGGCTTATGGCTTCTGGGTTTGGTCGAGGGGAGGCGCTGCCAAAAAGGGGAGTTCCCGGAAGGATTATCCTATTACCCATACTCCGATAGCTGTTTGGGCAGCTGTAACAGTTTTCGCCGGAGTTCTATGGGTGGCGATATGGTGGATCCTTGTCACTTTTACCGACTCTACAGTGCCTGTGGCTGACGCATTTACTACCGCCCTGTCAATTGTGGGGTTGTGGATGCTCGCGCGAAAATATGTGGAACAGTGGTTGGTATGGCTGATAGTGGATGCGGTGTGCTGCGCCTTATATTATTATAAGGGATTGCCTTTTTATGGTACGCTTTACGGTATTTATACGGTAATTGCAGTCCTTGGATACAGAAAGTGGTTGAATATCATGAAGATGCAAAAGGCTTGAAAAAATCCGGGAATAATCAAAAAAAATGATGATTCAGCAAAAAAAATAAGAACTTCTTTGGCATTCAATAAATTATGTATATCTTTGCAGACATAAAAATTTGAAATCCAAAGAAAATAATATCAAGATGACTAAAGCAGAAATCGTAACCGAAATTGCCCGGACTACAGGCATTGACAAGGAAAATGTACTTGCAGTTGTTGAGAAATTCATGGAAATTGTAAAAGATAGCCTTGCTCATGATGAGAATGTATATCTTCGTGGATTCGGTAGCTTCATTGTGAAAGAACGTGCTGAAAAGACTGCCCGTAACATTTCACAGAACACCACTCTCATTATTCCGGCACACAAAATTCCTTTCTTCAAGCCTGCTGATACCTTCAAGGAACAGGTTGCAAATCAGAAATGAGATACCAGTTCGCTACACAAGGGACTTGCTCACGGATGATTGACCTCACTGTTGAGGATGGTCGAGTTGTCAGTGTTGCTTTTCAAGGCGGATGTCACGGCAATCTTCAGGGAATCGGTGCTCTTGTCAAGGGCATGACCACAGAAGAAGTAATCAGTCGGCTCGAAGGTATCCGTTGCGGAAATAAGCACACATCATGTCCCGATCAGTTGGCACAAGCTCTAAAAGGTATAACCGACTGTAACAATTAAGTTAACTGAACAGTAAATTAAAACGCCCGGTACGAGAAAATTTCCTATCGTATCGGGCGTATGATTTTCTATATGGAACCCGAAATAAATTCACATAATAAACAGGAGTATCCTCCGATGCATACTGCCGAACATCTTCTTAATGGAGAAATGGCACGTCGTTATGGTTGTGGAAGAGCATTTTCGTCACACATCGAACGAAAAAAGTCGAAACTTGATTATCATCTTGACCATGAAATGACGGTCGATGAGTTGAATTCGCTCGAAGAATGGGTGAATAACGTAGTTGCGTCCGATGTTGAAGTTACGACTGAGTATATAACTCAGGAGGAAGCATGCGGACGATTCGACATGGGTCGACTTCCGGATAATGCTTCAGAAACTGTACGCGTAGTGCGTGTAGGAGATTTCGATGAATGTCTGTGTGCCGGCACGCATGTTTCGCACACATCTGAAATAGGGAAAGTGCGTATCACAAGTTCACGTTGGGTGGATGGCGTTCAGCGCATCGTATTCAAAGTCGATTCCAGTCTTTAAAAACTTTAAAGTCATTAAGGTCATTAAGGTCTCTAAAGTCCTTAAAGCTTTAAGGACTTTAGTAGCCTCTTTTTTTGCGGCGCATCTCTGACATCCTTTCTGAGAAACCACCTTTTTCAAGGAAGTCCTTCTCCAATCGTTCGAGTTGCCTGAAAAGCAAATAATCTGCTTGATTTATGAGAATGATAGCCATATTGGCTATAGTCTCAGCCGGTCGTGTGGCTGCCAGACTCATAAAAAATTCAGCATCATTATGCTCTCTTCCCAACTGACGCATTGCCTCATACTCCCGACTTCCCTTTTCCCATTGCGTATGATGTCTGGTTTTCAGGTAATCCTCATAATCTTCAAGCAATTCTTTCAGACTTGCCTTAGCCACACTTATTAATCGGATTTCTGTTTTGGCAGATGTAGATGAAGCCGCACAGCCTTCAACTATATTTTGTTTTCCACTTCTCGCTGCCTGTACCATCTGATCTATAGTACGATCACCCTTTTTAAGAAAACGGTTGCAGAAATCGAATGTGAGTTGATATATTACATCCGCTTTCTTGTAACTTATTAGATTCTTATAGTTTCCTATATTAGGGATTAAACTGCTCATACACGTTCTTTTCCTAACTCCTGAAAGCAAAATTATAAATAAAAAACTGATTGGGCAAGAACCTTTGCACTATGTCAAATGTAAATCACCCCAAAAGTCTTGAGTCTTTTGACCGGACTTTTGGGGTGAAGTGTCGTTAGGGGGGATTCCCTATCGGGTTAAAGCACTATTTTTTCTCGTACAACATTGCCGTTGCTATAGGTGGTTTCACGAATAACGAAGCCCTTGTAGCTGTTGTGGACTATGCGTCCCTGCATGTCATATAACTTGCGGCTCACAATCTTGCTGTCAGCATTTATACCTGAAATGGCGCTTGTAGAGTATCTGGCAGTTTCACTGCGTATTTCCTCACCGTTTTCGTTGATATAAACACTTGTAACGGTTACTGTCTGGAAATCCGTATTATATATGTAGATGGTGTGATCCTGACCTTCAACGTATATATCGTAATCCTGGTAATAATAGGGGATCAGAGAGGTTGTACCCATATAATTCCAGTCATCATCATAAATATCGATCATATGAGGTGCGCCGTCAACTGTGATTTCGTAGGACAGTTTTTCGGTATTAAGCATGTTGCCTTCAACGTCGACATTTGGAATCTGAACCCATATGCTGGTTTCACCGTAATAATCATCTATGTTACAATAAAGATCGTAAGGCGCCTGTGGGGGAGTCATCGGATTCCGGTTCTGTAAGCCTATTGTTACACCCTGATAAGAGTAGAGCGGATACAGACGGTCGGCGGTAGAGTTAATGATGTAAGCGCCGTTCAAGGAAAGTTTTTTAGCTTCTGCGTCATATGTAAAGACCGCGTTATCTTCAAATGAGAACTCTGTAGTAGTTTCATCAGTTTCCGGATCAACAACCTCGTGGGCTGCGGCTCCAAAGAAATAGTTGAGATAGAATACTTCGAAATCAGGTCCCATATACTGACCGGAAGCAAAACTTACCGATTCACCATTAATAGTTCCTTTAATCCAGGCATCAGGAATCGAACGGTCCATGCCGGAAACATAGATGTCGTTTCCGTCGATTGCGACATTGACAAAAGCAGTTTCATATTCATCTTGCCAAACCCATTCTTCAACTTCGAGACCTGCCGGTAAAGAAACGGTTTCGGAAGTTACCTTACCCATTTTAATATCGCGGTCACCGAATCCGCGCCACACCCATTTGTCTTCGCCTGTAGCTTCGGGATTGGCTGATTCAACACATATACCGAGAAGCATCTCCGGATCAGCTGCGGTCAGTACACCATCTTCACCAATATTGAATACAAACTTCATGTCTTCAACGGCAACGAACGTTCCCGACCCATATTGATCGACCCGTAATGCCATAGGCACTACATAGATTGCATATTCCTCGTAATAGTCATAATCGAACTCATAATAGATAATCTGAGGTCCGTTTAGTGTCAGAGTATTCCCTTCACGTGAAGCCTTGACCCAAGTGTCAACGGGATATTCCGAAACGATGTGGTTGAGATAGACAGTGTTGTCATCAATCTCGACCATTCCTACGGTTGATCCGAGAACCTGACCATGTTCAGCTGAAAAAGCGCTCTTACGGAAGCCGTCGCAATCGCGCCATAAAAGTGAATAGTTACCATCGGGGCGATCCCAGATTATTTCACCCTCATCGTAGTCCGACGATTGTGTTGTAACATGTGCCGTGAACTGTTTAGCAGCGGGACGAACGGTAGCTTCAGCTGAAAATGCCGTCAGTACTGTTACTGAACAGATTGCAAAACTGGTAAAAATGTTCATTTGGTTAATTTTTTGAATGTATTGGAAATAATTACAAAATTATAAATAATTCCCGAGAGTTAGCGTCATTGTAATGAAATTTGTCTTATTGAAGTATTGGATAACCGTTAAAATTACTAATATTAAAATGAATATTCATGGCTTCTATAAAAGTAAAGTTTAAACCCTCCACTGTTGTCGGTCATGAGGGCACGATCTATTATCAGATTATTCATGACCGTAAGCAGCGACAGCTGTTCACCAATTATCACATATTTACATATGAGTGGGAGGAAAACCGCTCAATGGTGGTAGCCTGTCTGAAAAGTGACCGCAAGTCATTCATCCTGTCTATCCGCGAACGTATAAGGTGGGATTTGGAACGGCTTAAAAAGATTGTCAGAAAACTTGACGCCGAAGGATTGGTCTATTCATCCGATGAAGTCATTGACGAGTTTAATCGATATTCGGAAGAATACTCCCTGTTCAACTATATGGAGGGGTTGATTTGTAAACTTAAGGAGAACGGGAAGTTGAGAACATCTGAAACGTACACAGCTGCGCTTAATAGTTTCAAGAAGTTTCGTAAGGATGAAGATATAATGCTCGATGCAATTACCTCCGATATTATGGAAGCATACGAGGCGTGGCACAAATCAATAGGTAATTCACCTAATACTATCTCATTTTACACTCGCATTCTGAGGGCGGTGTATAATCGGGCAGTGGAAGACGGTATCACAGAAAATCGTAATCCGTTCAGAAGGGTTTATACAGGAATAGATAAGACTGTCAAGCGGGCGATTCCAATAGATGCAATCAGCAGGTTGAAAAAAATTGACCTGTCTCTCATACCGCGACTTGACTTCGCGCGTGATATGTTTTTGATGAGTTTTTATCTGAGGGGAATCAGTTTCATAGACCTCGCATATCTGAAGAAAACCGACTTAAAAAATGGATATCTATCCTACCGCCGACATAAGACCATGCAGCTTCTTACCATAGAATGGACTTCTGACATGCAGACGCTGCTTGAAAAGTACGCTGATAATCCTACAGAATATCTTATGCCGATCATTACAAATCCTGAAGCCAATCCACGCAATATCTATCGCAATGTCGGCTACAACATTAACCACAATTTGAAGACAATTGCGCAAATGATAGGCGTGAACATCCCGTTGACCATGTATGTAGCGCGCCACAGCTGGGCTTCCGCCGCTAAAGCTAAAGGTATACCATTACACATTATAAGTGAGGGGATGGGACACGATAGTGAAGCAACCACTCAAATCTATCTTGCCTCACTCGAAACCTCCGCAGTCGATAAAGCCAATTCAATTATAATAAACTCTCTATGAAAAAGTAATCCAATGTGTTAAAATATCAATATTTCAACATCAAGACTATTTTAAATGCCATTTATCCAAAACTCTTGGCAAGAGTTACTTAACCAATTGCAAAGCTAATAAAAAATTCTGATATATTGAGCATAAACATCGACCAAATCTATCAAATTTATTTCAATATTATTCATTTGTTTGGCTAACCGCCTAAAATTTGGTTTGTAATTATTTAATAATCATACAATTAATGATAATCCAAATCTCTTGCCAAGAGAAGCTTGCGAAACATACATTTTTTAATTAATACAAACAAAACCAACAAATATTACTCATGAGTACAATAACTAAATTGACATTATTTATAGGTATTCTTGTTCTCGTTTGCGGATGTAATCGCAAAGAAGTGAATACTGATGATGGGATGGATCCCAAAGATTCAATTGAAACTAAAATAAAAATCAAAATCAATAATGACACACTCATTCGTCCGCTGAATTGCGAATTGATTTTTGATGCGTCAGTAAGTATGAGAGGCTATGTCGATGCTACTGTTAACGGAAGTTTTGCTGAAGTTGTAGGAAAACTCAATAACCTCGCCAAAGATTCCACATACACCTATGTTTTTGACAACTCAAAGCATTTAGTAAATGACTTTATGTCGAAAATTCATCACAAGAATATTAAGTGGGCAGACGAATCGGATCTTTTTGCCATGATAAAAGATATAATGACGCAAGCGAGTCATAATCCGAATAATTGTTATATACTGGTTACAGATGGAATTATTAGTGGATCGAATAAAGAAATCCAAAAAGATTCTACCTTCAACATTTCCAAGCCGAGTATATTACAGAGCAGAATTGAGAAAATTGTAAGTCAAATATCATCTGATTCTGAGGTTTCTCTCATGGTGGCATGTTTTATGTCCCCGTTTAAAGGAAAATACTATAATTATGATAATTCCTATAGAGTATTAAATAATGATTTACGACCATTCTATGTACTTGTTGCCGGAGGAACACCTCAAGTTAATTATACTCTTTCAATGCTTGATCAGCTTGAAGGTAAAACTGTTCAATATGGAAGAAGTTACGCCATGACTTTTTCCTCAAATGGTAAATTGGTTGGAAACAATAAATACTGTCTGAATAGTAATATTAAGGAAAAGGGTCTGATTATTACGGCTAATCTTAAAGATCTGCCTGTGTATGCTCGCGATTACAATTTCATTAGACAGAATCTCGAAATTCTGAGAGAGGGTAAGGGAGTCAGGAAGCTTAAACTCGACGAGGATTATACATTCGTAATTGAAGGCGATAAAATGATTGTTACTTTTACAGATAAGATAAAAAATCTTCTTCCTTCAACTTTCCGATTTAAACTGCATCGAAGTCATCCGATGTGGGTTAATGAGGCAAACACTGACAACGACAAGAAAAATTACTCACCCGAAAAGACTTTGAATCTTGTGTACTTTCTCAATCCTTTTATACAACTCTGTGATAATGAATATCTAAATGATATAGAAAAATCTAAAGTGGAAATAACTAAAAAATAATCTTTATGGGAAGCAGTATCTTTTCATGGGCAACAGACGACATCACTGATTTATGCTCTACAAGTGAGTACTCACAATTTTTCAAACACTATTTCGAAGATACCAATACATGTTTGTACATTTTTTTGTTCGGTCTCGGAATAGCAGTGTGTATTGCATTGGTTTATTACCTTGGTATATGTAACAAAAGTTTCAAAATGTCCAATAAACTGACATGGGTTGTAGCATTGTTAGTAACAGGAGCTACCACTTTTTTCCTTTCAAAATCATATATGGTTGGTAAGGACGGTGGAGAAGCTGAAACCTCGTCTGGAATCTTTTTAGATTCATATACCTATGAGGTTGAGGAACTTGAAGATATAGACGATGATAATGATGATCAACGTGCTGAGTGTGTTGAGTCAGCTAATAACTTTCGGCAGGATGTGAGTACTAACGAATTTAACATATTTACGCAAATAGCGGTTATCAATATGACTTATTCCTTGTTATTATTTATTTTACTGTCGTTTTGCCTAAAAGGGCATACTGTTCATGGTAAAAACATTCCATTATAAAATATTTCAAACAATTATATGGCAAAACTATTCATATTCGGCATAGGTGGAACCGGGGCACGAGTCATTAGATCATTCACCATGATGATGGCATCCGGATTCAAAAATGTGAGTTCTAATCTTGAAATAGTCCCGATTATCCTCGACCACGACAATGGTAATGGGGATCTTAATCGGGTTAAATCTCTTCTCGATAGTTACTATGGAATTAACAAAAGTATGTATCCGGATGCCGGACGAGGCAATACTGTCTACGAAGATGCATATTTCGTGCCTCGGGTAACTGCTCTCAATCAAATTGGCGCACATGGTGAAGTACAAGTTCCGAAATGGCATGTGCGTTATGGCGCCACAGCTGCAGACGGCAATCTCAGTTACTCCGATTATATCGGTCTTTCAACTATCTCGGCATCCGAGGCACTTGCCCCAACAACAGCCTTGATTGAAGCACTTTATGATGACTCACCGGCCAATTCACCAAATGCAGAGCTGAAACTTAATCTGAACAAAGGCTTTAAGGGAAATCCAAATATTGGAACAGTAGTATTTAATGAATTAAGAACTGACTCTAATTTTCGCAATTTCTTAAATAATTGTCGCCCTCAGGATGGTGACAAGGTTTTTGTTATCGGTTCGATATTCGGAGGCACAGGTTCATCGGGTATACCTGTGATTGTTGACGAAATCCGTAATTCAAGAATTGGAAATGTAAGAGAGGTTCCAATTGGAGTTGCACTTGTTCTGCCTTATTTTAAACTGTGGCAAAAATCTGATGAAAACGTGGACGATACAGGAGCAATTGACAGTTCATTGTTTAATGCTAAAACGAGTGCCGCATTGGGTGCTTATGATTTAGGTGGGGAACACTCCTTCAATAAACGTGTAACAGATCTCTATTATATAGCAGATACTTTTTCTGATACATATGATTATCATGAGGGCAGTAATAAACAGCAGAACCCGGCGCATGTTGTGGAATGGGTAGCTGCGACCTCAATTATTGATTTCTTGCAGTTGAACGATCCCTATGGAACTAATAGAGTGCGAGAATTTGGCATTTCACTTGATGACAATTCAAAAGCTATTGATTTGACAAATTTATACCCTGCAAGTAAACAGCAATTTATGGACGATATGACGATTTTTGTCATGGGAATGCGTTATTTTGATGAGGTTACATGCGGTAAACGGAATCCAATTAATCCAACAAAGTCATATTATACAACTTTTGATTTAGAAAAGAAATTGAAAGAGGATGAGGGTGCGTATAGTAAGATAAAAAAATTTCTTAACGACAACTCCTGGGGGTTCTACAAATGGATAGATGAATTGTCGAATCATGACCATTCATTCCGTCCATATAGAATGGAAGGTTCTGGAAAGGATCAAAAGAATGTCCTATCTCACAAGGAGTACAGCGGTGGTTTGTTCTCAGACAGTCCTTTGTCGGATGATACTTTCTCAGGAAAGATCAACCAATTGTCAAAGAACACTGCCGATACACGTGCGAGTGGTTATTTTAAAGCCTTACATGACGCATCTAAAGAAATTTTTAAAAAATTAAAATAGTTTATTATGCCTTTCGTCTTCAGAATACATAAACAGACAAATGGCAATGCACCTGATGCAGCGCATTTCACATCAGGTTGGGATGACACTACCCTCCTTTCAGGAGCATTGCTTGATGAAATTCCCTCCGGTCACAATGTTGGCAGAATGGGAACATCAATTCCATCAATTTTTGCACGAATCTGTCTATTTAATACAGCATTTGATGCCATTGTTCCCGGAACATATGACAAAGACGGATTAAATCAGATGTTGACAAGTGAAGTTCTCGACATGCTTGAATTCTTGTATCTTAATGCTAACAGTTCGAAACTCTCAACAATTGAATGGGTTTCAGCGCAGCAGATTGATTTATTGAATAATAACGAATTAGATGAACTCCAACGGTTAGGCGCTACATTGCAAACCAGTATGGAAAAGATTGGTAATCCTGCAAACATAACATTATACGTTTGGGAGGACACTAATTCTAAAGGTGAAAAAGTGAAAACAATCATAGGAGGCACTTCTCTGTCAACGCTTGTGTTTACATCACCAAACTGGACACGGAAAATGAGTGAAAACGGCTGGGCTTTCAATGGTCTTGATGGCGGCAGACTGTTTGAAGGGAAAGTTAAATCGCTTCAGAAGAGAAATAGAGATTTCCGTGAAATGATCTTTAAACTTCGAATGGCATATGTTAATGAGTTTAGAGAACAATGTGATAATAAGGCAATTTCCAAATATATTTGGGAAACAATGAATCAGATGGGAATTAATGTTACATCTGACAAACAGAAATTTGGAACTATATACAAGCCAATTAAAAATACTTATGCAGGTATTATACCAATTCCTTTTAAACCTGTGACTCCTGATCAAAGTGGTTACAAGCTTCGGGCAACTTCTCAGCGTTATGTAAATCAGCTTAACCCCGGTGGGGCTGCTGTTGCAATTCCCACTCCGCTGATCCTTAACGATACTGGTCTCCCTGGAGTAGTTTATGTAGGCGATTCCTATTGGAAACCTTCTTATAAAATTGACGAGGCTCACGTACGTATTACACCATTCATTGCAGATCGTCAGTTGCCCGGAGAAATGGGCATTAGATACCCTTATCTGACCACATCAGATTTTTTGGAGGATTCGATAATAGAGGTTCCCGGAAATATTGACAGTACACGCTTTTTTACTTTGTTCAATGGTGAGTCTAAATATTTGTTACCGTTGAAACGACAATTTTTCGACTTCTTCAATATTGAAGACCTTGATGGAATCTTGAATGAAACAGGGAAAAAACTTGTTGATATTTCGAGTGAAGATGGAAAGGTAAAAGTTACCATTAATGTGCCGATAACTGATGCAGTTCATCGTAGTATACCCCTGTCTAAGGAATATAAGGAAAGTGACATAGTTCGTCAGGCAAAAAGAATAGAAATAGGTTTTTTCCCATTTTATAAAGTTATAAACAACCCGTCGCTCAATAAATATTCCGTAATGCTTGCGTCAATGGATGGGGTAGGTCTGAATTTCTATTCATTGAATCCACAAAGCATTCAAAATGTTGTGGCACATGAGATGACGCGTACGCGTGAAACCGCTTTCTATCACACAACCAAATATTATGATGTCACTTCAGCTATTGATATTGTTGAAGTGGTTCTTACAGATGGGAAGAAAGCTATTGTTCTGCCGCGCATGAAAACAATACAAACAGGTGCGCTGCAATACCGCTTTGCAATTGATTTCGGAACATCTAATTCTTATATTGCATATAAAACAGATAATCAAGCTGAGATAAAGACGCTTGCTTTCGGTGAGACAATAGATGGTACAAACAATGAGACTGATGCTCAAACAGTATTCCTCTACAATCCGGCAAATCAGAACCTTGCCAAGATGGTCGACACTTTCCAGCGTGAGTTCATGTTGCCAACCATTGGTTTGCCTGACAGTATTGCCTCTTTTCCAATTAAGACATCTGTTTGTGAGGTTACTCAGTTTGAGAATCAATCATCGTTGAATCTGTTCGGTAATATAAATGTAGGATTTAAATTCAAAAATGAAATTAGTGCCGGTAATCTTACCAACGCTTCATATTTCACAAATCTCAAATGGGTGCTGGAATCAGAACCCGGCAGCCGAGTACCGGGATGGCGTGTACTCGCTTTCTGCAAGCAATTACTATGGTTGGTAAAGAATAAAGCACTTCTAAACGGAGGCAATGAGAATTTCACTGTCATGCTTACTTTCCCCGAAGCAATGATTGATAGGAGTGTATTCTTAGATGTGGCTACTCAGTCAGGTGTTTGGATTGAAGCAGCGCGTGAACTTGGCTTGAATGCAGCCAATATGTTCATGGATGATGTTTCTGAATCAGAAGCCCCTTACTATAAAGTTGTGACAGATAATAATAATCTTCTAAATATTGATATTGGCGGAGGTACGACCGATATGTTCCTTGTCAGGCGTCTTGACAAAGATGGAAATCCTATTGTCGATGAAGTGGATGCAAGATACCTGTCAATTAAGTTTGCAGCAGACGACCTTTGGGGAGATGGTACAGGAGCACGCAGAAACACCGTTGGTAATAATGGGTTCTGTCAGTACCTGACTCAAAAAATAGCTCAAAATGGCGCAGATGTAAAATCTATAACTAATATGGTGACGCGTTCAGCGGACGTGATGGCAGCTTTATTTAGCAATGAAGATAAATTCAAGACATCCCTACTTATTCGTCAGAATAACGTTTTACGCAGTGTGTTGCTGATTCATTACACTGCTCTCCTTTTTGCTGCTTCTCGTTTACTGACCAAACTTGATGCCGGAATACCCAATGTAATCTCGTTTACGGGTATGGGAAGCAAATATTTGTCTCTGATAAGTACCAATCAAACACGATTGAAAAATTTTACAGCCGATGTTCTACGACTACTTACCGGATTCAAAATACCGATAGACTTTAAGCTTGACACACACTATGCCGATGCAAAGGAAATCACGGCACGAGGTGCACTTGAGAAAACTAATGTGCAGCAGAATTATCACATACCGAACGGGAAAAAGAAATTGTTTACCGATCTTGGTTATGAAACGACCGATATTTTGAGCTATAAACAAGTTCGAGTGGGTGAGGAGGTATCGAAAATAAGAAAAGAAGCTCGGATAACATTCGATCAATTCGTATCTTTTCTGAAAAGTGATGAGTTTAATAACTTAATTGGTAGAGAATTTGAGATTTCCATTCCTGAATACATCACAAAAAAACTCTCTGATGAAGCAAATGGAAGTTTCAACAACATCCAAGGTGGACTGTCTGCTGCTCACGACCAAAAAACTATTACCGACAATCTATTCTTTTGGTTCCTTAAAGATTCGTTGTGTAAACTTTCAACATTGTATAATCAAGATGTAAAAAAATAACTAACTATACACGCATGGAGGAGCCTTATTCTCCTTCATGCGTGATAAATTAAAAAAAAGAATGCGAATATTCAATCTGATTTTCTCACTTTTTGCTGTTTGTTTCCCATTGATTTGTTCAGGTGCCGTTCATTACAAATTCAGAACAACGGCGAAAGACTCAACAATAAATAATGAGTATATACTTTATGTTAATAAAATAATAGAACTTAAGGATTCGATAATTTATGGACAGAATATCGATACATTAGGTAATACCTATGGCTGTGAAAATTTATCGAAGAATAGCCATTTTAAAAAGATCCTGCAAAATATAGGAAATACAAATCTTGACATCCGCCGGGATTCATTAGGGATCTATTTCGTCATACCGAGAGACAATAATCTTGACAGTCTGAATTTATTTGTATATTCAGCAAATAACTTATCAAATAATGATACAGCGGACTGGCATGCAGATACTACGAAAGTATACGAGATAAACTGGATCCTAAAGGAGCCAGAACCTGCTGAAGTAGTCAGTGATATGCCCTGGTATGGGCGTGACTTCATTCCCTGGCTGTTATTCTTTTTTTCAGTATTGATTTCTTATTATTTGATATATTCTAAGAATAAGTCAAGTAAAAGTGAACATCAGAATGAAAAGGTCGATACCCTTTCGGAACAATTAGCCAATCAGATGAAGTTGTTGGATGAGATTCAGTTAAAGTGTATAGGACAAGTAGAGAAGATCAAGGTGCTTAATAATGAAATTCAGAGTCTGAAAGCGACCATCGACCGCTTGTCATCAGATATAAAAAGGAAAGATACACCCTTTTATCAAAAAAATACGGTAATCCCTGTTATAGATTCTAAACCTATAAAACAGACTGAAGCAATTGTGGTTTGCGAAGCTGAACCAGGTGATGAACCTAAAACGATAGTGGGCTCGTCTAATGGTATGGGTGTATTTACTATTACTCGAGAAACAGATGGAACTCTTACTTATCTGTTAAAGGATTCCGAAGAAGTCCGGTCAATGTTTGAAACGAATGCCAGTATGCTTGATATTTATCGACAGTCTGGAATATTATCATATGATAATATTCCGCAAAACTCACATGTTAAAATCGCGCAACCAGGTAAGTTGAAAGAAATTGATTCCAATCGTTTTGTAGTAGTTAGTGCAATGCAATTGACATTTGAAGTGTGATTAATGGTGTCGGTTATGGTTTATATAATTCTTTTAACCGTTGCCGGATTGGTTATAGCGGTTTTGATTGGTCCTAAAGGTATTTCCGAGTTGATGAATAAATTCAGGTTCTCGAACCAAATGTCACATGAGGATTGTCAGAACACCGATAATAACATGAATACCGATGAACAATCAGTTACAATCAGAGAGGTGATACATAAAGTAAACAACTTACACCAAGAAATTGTATCCTTAAAAAGTATGATTGCAGCATTCCTCCGGACCTCCGATGAGATAAAGAGGGATTTAACCGAGAAACTACTATCATTAGATAAATCTATGGTTGAATGGAGATCGTCCAACAAATATTTGACTTCTCGCTTTGAAGATTTAGAAGCTGAGTTTCATGCCTGTAGTGTTATTTCAATTCCAAAGTCTGACAATGTTACTTCAAATAACTTTCCACTCACTAAATATATCAGTCAAATGAATGTGGAAATTAATGGCTTCAGTCATCATCAACTGACTGGGAGTCCGGAGGGTGCAATATATGAAGTAATAATGGTTAGCAATGATATCGCTAAATATAGGCTTGTCGGAAACGAGATATCCCGTCGGGAATTTTTTCAAATGATGAATAACGCAATTGAACCATTCTGTAACATTTCAGTTGAGTGTGGCAATCCACAAATCATTTTGGATGTTGAGGATGGAACGCTGAAACGCTCTGGTGATCAGTGGATAATTTTGAGTAAAGCATCGATAAAATTAATCTAATCATTTTTATCCAACCTCGAAAAAATGAAACGAAATATGAAACTATTATGCATTGGTACTTTTACAATTGTTGCACTCCTGATTATGAGTGCCTGCGGTGGTGGAGTAAAAACAAAAAAAATTACAGGAACTTCCGGTAAAGTAACGGAAGTAATTGATGGTAATACCATTAAACTTTCGAATAATCTTACAGTCAATTTGCTTGGTGTTGAGGATAATTTGAATACCAAAAAATTCCTTGAAAACAACATAAAGGGGAAAAGAGTCAAACTCATTGCAGATTCCAAGGATTCAAAAAAAACATACGTAGTGGGTAACAAGGAGACGGTAAACGCTTATGTCGTGGTGCCGGGAGACCGTACATTAAATAGTGTTAACGGAAGAATGGTACGCACAGAAGTATCAGCTTTTGTACGAAAGAACGTATCCGATTCTACTTTCAATATTGACAAGGAAATAGAACATGAATTGACTGATGCCGAGCTATTAACTTTACTAAAACCGAGAACTTTCCTAATACTTCACAGTGATGGCAGTCTTGGTACCGGATTTTATATAAGTTCATCCGGTATAGCTTTGACAAATGCTCATGTCTTAAACTATAATAATATTGGTAGTTCTAAAGTCGTGCCATTCAAGGATGATGGGAGCTTTGATGTTACTAATTATCGGTCAATTGAACGGATTTTGAAATGTGGAAGTGACGAATACACTCAAACCGACTATTGTATTTTTGAGGTAAGCCTAAATGGTCAGGAAGTGCCGTTCCTAAAATTGGCTACTAAACCGGAGCTTGATGGAAATAGGGTATGGAAACTTGGATGTGTCTCCGGCGAGCCCGCTGCTTTCAGCGGTGGAAACGTTAGCCATACTATTGATGGTGTGGTGAGCCATAGTTCTAAAATTAATCAAGGTGACAGCGGTTCACCACTTGTTAATAAATTTGGTCGAGTAATTGGAATAAACCAAAGTATTAAAGTTAACCCAAATATAGGTGGAGATGTTGGCGTTTATTATGCCGTAGATATTCAAATTTTACGTGATTGGTTCGAAAAAAACCGTGATAATAAGGGTCAGTTGTATTACGGCAGATGAGAGAACGTGTTCTTCAATATTCCAAATTTATTATTAAAACATTGTTCAGAGGTGTCACTTTACGTGACACCTCCGGAATTGTTTATGAAGATAATATGTATCAATTCAACAAGGTTGTTCTTAACGATGATCTTATAGAAAAGATTGTTATTGAGGGAGCTTTATATGGTTTCAGCCGTGAACAGTGTATTGAAGAGATACGTTTGGCAGATGAAAAAATTATTACGAATCCATCTATTGTTACAGTATTAAATTCAGTTGATCTTAAAGAATTAAAAATTGGTACTCGATTGGATTTGACATTCCATGACGAAAATTGGGGTAAAGCGGTTATAAAAACTATCGTTGATGATGAATGTGGTTTATTTGTTCTCGACTCACAATTACAGAATGTGAACTATCATTATATATTGTATCCTCTTTCATCACGACTTGTTCCGGGATTGGAGACATATTTCACAATATGGTTTTCTGGGAAGCAAATTACTTCAAACAGATATGTATACTCTCCCGGTGTTTTGAAACATATGGAAATTCACACGCCTTCACTTGTTCATACTATCCTTGACTCAGATAAAAATTTCTCATTTAACGAGGAGAGGAATGATATGCAAAAGACGTATTATGTGAATTTCCCGACTATTATGGATGGTCAATTATGTTGGCATGATTCTGACATTGTTAGGCAAGTGAGAAGTGACACTGTCTCAAATTACCCCTTAAAAATCACAGTTATTGGAGGTGATAAAGCAGAATTTATCGTAAATCCCGAATTTAAACTACACAATCAAAAAGGAATACGCACATACGAAATTAATCAATTAAAGATTTGCTGTAATATAAAAGGAGAACTTATTAAAGGTCTGCCTTTAGAATCGGAAAGTGTAGGAGAGTTAAGTCACACTGATGATAGATGGCGGATCAATGTTAAACCCACAGTGTTCCAAAAAGATTCTAAATTGCATACATGATTAGCGTATGAATAAAATTAATAAAACAAAAATTGAGGCTATAGCGGAGATGGTAAGAGATAGTATCTCAAAAGGCAAACTTCATACCGACTATGACAGTATATTGGAGTTGTGCCGGGAGATACATATTTCTTCATACGCTTTACAAAACATAATAATGTATGAATTGACATGCACAAATGAGACGGTTCACAAACATATAAACCGCGTTGGGTTTGTCTCTGTTAATTCACTAAATAAAGTCAATATTGAATCGATTTCTACTGAATCCAATAATAGGGAAGATGAAATAAATGAACGTGATATACTGATAATAGAACGAGATAATCGGATAGTAGATCTTACGCAAAATTTAGAGAAAGAGAAAAGAAAAAAGAAAAGGTTAATTTGGTCATTTAGGGTTATAGTTATTATACTTCTTTTTTTATTTGGGATGGTCCTGTATGTGATATTGAATAATCCCAAACTCCGGCATGAATTATATCTTTTATTTCCGTAAAATTAAAATATATCCAACATGTTTGACAATATAATATACTTACTTATACATACTGCTGTTAAGATCCTCATCGGATGGATTATAATAGATAAAGTCCCTTCATGGCTGAATTTGCGGGGAGTTATTGCTACTATAATTAAGATTATTGGCATACTTATTATTTTGAGCGCACTTTTGGATTGGATTTAGTAGTTACAATAACTATAAAGATAAATATGAAAAGTCAAATATTTTTAGTGCTTTTAACCTTAACGATTCTACATTCATGTAGTTCTGATGACTTGTCGTATAAACATTATCTTGACTATATATCCTTTGAAAATCAGGATTCACGTGACGATGAGTATGGACTACTTGGAAGAGATGGAGTTGCTTTCCCGAAAAAATTTGAGGATGAAGTAACTCCCGTCATAAACGGATATTTTGCTCTTGAAGAAGAGGATGGGTATACACTTTGCAGAGTTACCGATGACTCATACGAAATAATTCCGGATGCATCGGGATATGCAAAAATCGGGATTATGAACGATGGACTGATACCAGTTTGTAAGAGAGGCGAAAACATTATTATTCTTGATTCGGAGGGGAAAGTGAAGTTTACTTTAGATAAGGTTGACGGCATTGATGTTTGGGATTGCTATAGTTACTCTTCCGGAAAAATGCGTGTTCTGCTCCAAAATGATTATTATATTTTTGTTGACACAGAAGGTAATAATTCTTTTAATAAAACATACGAATGGGCTACCGATTTCGATAATGGATATGCAGTGGTTGGCATTGGCGATGATAAGTATCAACTCATTGACGTCAATGGGGAGTCTATCCTTTCATTTGTTTGCGATGACCCGGATGCAATTGTTGTGTCTACAAAGTTTCAAAAATTGGCAGCAAAGGATGATAGTAAGCGTTATACAATTTATGGATTCGACGGGAAATATTCAATACTTCCAAAAATGGTAGAAGGTGTTTATACGTTATTGGAAGACAACTTTATCTTCGAAAACGATACTTACTTTGGTTTAATGTCGTACGAAGATTGCCGAGACAAAATATATGCCAAATACGACCAGCTTGTTCCTAACGGCAAGTATTTTTTAGGTATTCCCACTGATAACGATGAGGTTGTAAAACTTCTTGATTCAGATGGAATAGAATTGGGGACATTTGATGGAGATGAAATCATATCACCAATTCGGTTTGGATTTAATTTCCCTAATGTTATCAAACGTCCGGATGACAGAATTTTTTTAGTTGATGCAAAAGGACAAATGATTGGTCGAGCTGAAAATATCGAAATTGATATTGAAGAAATTAAATATGCTGCTCAAGTTCATAATATGTATTTCCCAATTAAACATATTATCCAGATGATTTTAGGTCTATGTGGAGATGGGAAGGGGATACCAAATGGAGATGGTGTATTCTTTTATAAAGAAGGATCCCACTGTCATACTTATGAAATAAATTATTTCAAAAATGCTCATAGCATTGAGCATTTCAGGGGTAAGTATGCCGATGAGCATTTAATAGACCAAGGGGTTAATTTTGCTATTTCTTTATCCTATGGATTCGATGAACCTATTGTTCGTACTTATGCAGATTCATTAAATACAAGTGCCTGGTTACAGTATATAGAAGTTGGGTTTACTACTACAAGTATGTTTTATGAATTAGAAACATATTACAGTGTTAGAAAACAATTGAGAGAGAATGGGTGTCAAGAAGTCTTCTCAAATTCTAAAGGTTCGGTATTTATAAGTTCGAATTCTGATAACCTCTTAGTCCTTCAACATACAGCCAGTAATATGTTTACCATCAGAATGTCACATTATTCTGAAAATTCGGTTGATTATTGGAAAAATTATCTTACTAAGAAAATGGTAGTGACTCAATATATGAAATAATTAAAACTGATATTTAAAGATAAAATAGAACTTAGAAGTTGCGCCCGACACGGATTAGGGTAAGTGTATGAAGAAAATATTTATGTGTGTAATTATCACACTTGTGACTCTGTTGGGATTCCAATCCTGTGGAGAGGATGATGGAGTTAGTGGAAGTTCAACTTTCTATGGTGATGTCAGTGTTTCTCCTGACAGGGTTAAGAATGGTGAACAAGTTAAGATTTCATTGAGTCCTGCTGATGTTTCTGCCGGAGATGTTTCAATTGGAATCAGTTCTTCCGTTACGATAAATGGTAAAGATGTCATAAAATCAGTTTCATATTTTATCGATGGGGAAAAAGTAGGATCCGGGAGTAATAAAAATGATGGATATTCCTTTAATTTTGTCGTTCAGAACATGAAAGCGGGAGAATATAAAGTTTCGGCTCGTTGTGAATCCAATTTTAAGAATTATACAATTGAAGAACATATTACAGAGGCGACACTTATTGTAGAATAATGCGAAGGCAGAATTTTCTGTCGGTATAAGTCACTTCAAAAGTGAGGCATTCCAATGAGTGTGGGGGAGTGCCTCGTTTTTCTTTGATTTTGTATTGACGTGGGGTGAAACTTTTTTTTGATATTTGTTGGTTTTTTCAGCAATTTGTGTTACTTTTGACAGATTACCATTATTGAAGGTGTGTGGAAGCTGGGATAAGGTAAAAATACTGATTTTATTCTCATATTAAAAAATAAAACTATGAAAAGATTATTATTCTGTGTCTTTCTGTTTATGGCATTGACTGTCTCATCAAAAGTGTTGGATTTCAAAGGTGTTCCAATTGAGGGTGATTATAAGGAGTTTATTACTCATATTGAAAAAAAGGGTCTGAAGTTCGACAAACAGTCTTCTGATAAGGGTCAGTGTATTGCCGTGTTTGATGCCTCTAACGATGGTGAGGATTACAAAGTATTAGTGCAATGGAATCCTGCTACGAACCAGGTATATAGTGTTGGCACTATGGTATGTGTCGTATATGAAGGCACTGATCTTTTAGATGTTATCGATTCCTTACGTGATTCCGTAAAGCAACAATACAAGATCTTGGATTATGATATTGACGAAAATGCAACTCATATTTACACTGTCATTGATGATACTCAACAGATCTTGATATGGGCTGAGGATGGAATGCCTGTAATAAGTATGATTAACTTGAATAACGCTCCGTCTGAACCTAATGAATAAGCCATCTGCTATATATCGGTCAATGACCGATATATAGCAGATGGCTTTGGCTTATGAATGCGAAAGAACTTTACACGGAACTGCAGAAAACGATGTACGATCATTATCCTTATGACCGCTTGAAGGATAAGGGTGAGGGGATGGAGATCGTGGAGGAAGTCATATCCAACTACTGGCGTATGCGTTTCCTGGTCAATCATCGGACAAAAGAGGCTTACGAACTGATGAATCGTGCTCTGACACTGACTTTCATTAATAAGGAGGATGTTGATTGGGAGGGGGTCAAAACACTTGAAAACAACTCTAACGCCTATTCTTTCTCGGCATACTACCAGCGTTTTGCGGTGGAGCAGTTCAAGAATGGTGTCGCACTTGTGAAATGGACGCTTTATCCTGATGGCTATTACTTCATGGATGAGGATGGCTTTGGAATGGAGGACAATGACGAGTCTGCACTTTATGGCTTCATCGACAAGAATGCCCGTGTTGTCGTACCATTCCAAGCAAAGAGTTGGGAAGAGTTGGAGAAACAACGCCCGGAAGCGGAGAAACGAGCCCAAGAGCTTAATAATGACCCAATTCAGTAATACATCAAAATTATAAGACAGAGAGTATTTTGATGTCGATAACGACTATTTTTTTATGAACGCAATTAAACATATATATCTTATTTTGGCGGCTGTCTGCTTTAGTTGCACATCAAATAACAGCAATAACGTCAAGGACACTTTTGTTGATACGATGTCACCGTCGGAAGAGGTTGAAGTGGATTCAATATCTGAAACGTTTGTTTTGCCGGACAGCCTACATCCATTCCAATGTGTAATTGACACGTTAAACGCTTCGGCTGAACCACTCGTCCATGCCGAGTACTTTCTATATGATATTACCGGAGACGGCGATGCCGAACTATGGGTAAAGTGTGGTACCTGTGAAGCTGATATTGATTTGTGGGTATATACTGCAGAGAACGGTAATGTGAGAAAAATTCTTTCTGATTATGGCGGTCACACAGATTTCTTTATCAATGAAGGCGCACTCGGTAGTATCACTTGCAATACCGGAGATGGATATGTCAGCTCATATGAATATAAAAATGGTATGATCAAAGTCAGATCTGCAGAGTTCAGCGTCTGGAATGAAGAATGTGAAATCAGGGCGATTAAAAAGAAAGAGCAACCTTTCATTGACAAAGTTTTAGGAGAAGAGAGCGTTACAATTACATTCGAACCTTTGAAATAAGTCTGGCTCGAACCTTACTGAGACCGGCGCGGGAAATTATCATTAATCATTAAGTTCGCTTCGGCAAATGAAACACCTCCTGACCGTAATAATAGGGTCTGTAATAGCAATAGCTATTTTCATGTTATTGGATTGGAAGGATTCTGATCTGTCTTTCCATCCGGATGCCGGTATAATTCACGATAATCAACCGGAGTCCGATACTGGATCCGATGATCAATCGGAACTGGAAGAATGTATCCCCGTACGGATTGATACTGTTATGAATGCGAAAGTCCATTCCTTCGGATATAAAGGGGATGTGACAATGTGGGGCGGATGGTATCTTGATACCACATTTGTCGGAGATGATCCGATACTGGCATATGACTCGGTTGGTCCTTCTTTGTTGAAGCTGAGTCTCGTGACAAGAGAGATCATAGTCGACCTGGATGATGAGGATGCCGTTACTATGATCCGTCGATTTTTGAATCCTATCGCCGGGTTCAGTCGGTTCAGGCAATATTATGTAGAATGTCTTGACTCGATATATTATGAAGGATATGGTTATGACGGGTATATGGGAGGTTTTACATTTGAAGTTGATTATCCTGACAGTTGCAATCAGTATGCAGGGAAGATAAATCGGTTTATCTGCGAACTGACCCGTATCTCCGAGAGTGAGAAGGCAAAAGTACCGGGTCTGGCAGCGTTTTACGCGGGTTTCAAGCAGATAAATAATTATAGACGGGTGTATTCCGGAAATCCGGATGACATACAGAGTCTTTCCGATTTTTTAGCCCACAGAACATTTGAGAACTGGAGACGGGTCGGAGACTTCGGCATGGGATATAACGATGCAACCTTGACGATCCGCCCTCATATTACCAATGACAGATACGTTACCTTCAGCAAGTATGAGTACGTGCATGAAGGTATGGGACACGGAATGTACACGGAGACGTTTCATACTTTCGATTTAAAGAGCGGTAAAAAATTGAAAAACAGGAATATTTTCAAATCTCAGTCTCTTGACAAGGTAATTCTGAAGTTATATGAAATAATGGCTCAGGATCCTCATTATCTCGAATGGCATGGTGGGTCACTTGAAGTTACCGATGTTGAAGCTATGATTGAGTCGTGGCAGTCTCATCTTTTTTATCACGAAAGTGAAGAGCAAGAAGATTCCAAAACAAAATTCAAGTTTGAGCTTCCTGACGGTGCATTGACGTCAACAGGAGTACTTTTCTCGTTCCAGCCATATGAAATAGATTGTTGGGCGGCAGGCTCTTACCACTTTATTGTACCATACACTATGCTTGCGCCTTACATGACTACCGATGTTAAGAAACTCATAAAAACAGATATCACAAAATAGCTCCTCACCACTCATACTATGAAACGTTATCTCTATGGAAACAAGATGTTTATTGCCGACCTTATACTGACAAGTATATGGGCTCTGTTCATGAACCGCTGTTGCGAGTGGGAAGTGCTGATAGTGCTGTTCCTGATAAGAATATCATTATGCTTTGAAATGGAGAAGAAATCTCCGTGGACAGTCGTTTCAGCCATAGGCTTTTTTCTGGCATATGTATGTACCGGTTGCTTCAGTATGCCCTTTAAGAGAATTATCTACCTCTTTTGCTGTGCCATAGGTGAGTCGGATTTTATTATTCACAACTTTTCTCAGCCGTTGGGAGGACAGATGCAGTTCTGCATCAATACACTCACTACTCTTGGTTTCCTATGGCTCGCCGTTATGCCGGCGTTAGCGGGGCTGCGTCTTAAAAACTATAGGGAGATATATTGGAAAAGGAAATGGTTATGGGTTTACACTCTTCCGCTCACTTCGTTATGCGTATGGGTTATGTTTACCGAGGGGATAGTCGGTGGTTTTATGCTTGGAATTGTGATCTCATTTCTTCCGGTTGTTTATTGGTGTATCTACAAACGTAACGGACGTTCACCTGTGCAACTACTCCTTAGTGACAGAAAAATCAGATGGTACATCTTTTACCTTGTGTTTATGTTGTCGGCTATCACTGTCGGATTGAAAGATATTCAATCCTTCAAGCCGATTGGACTGTTGGTTTTCCCGGCATTATTTTACATCATGCTCACATTCTCGTTGCGTCTCGGCACTTTGCTGACGCGATATTGCATTGCTCTGTCCGTGGCAGGATTACTCTTCTGGCTGACGCTTTTTAATGAGAAAACCGCCTCCGTAATCTTCCTGATTGTTGCGGTTGCTTTAATTATATATGTGGGTGTGATCATGATGACCAAGTATAAACAAAGGTTGGCGGGTCTGACACTTGTTATAGTCGTGCCTTTATTCCTCATACCGTTCATAGTTGGATTTAATCCATACATAGTCCTTGATTCCGATTATACCCGGATATATGCCTCTAACTTATCCGCCCGGCAAGGGGTGTATGTGGTGGAGCGAAATGCTAATATCGAGGAAGACACAACCGGCATATGGAACAGGAGATATGGTCTCAGGGACCGTTACGGTCTTATTCTTCCTATGGATTACAAAGAGCTGAAGGTAATTGACAGACAGGGGCGTTTTATTGCTGTCAATAAACCGGTCGGGGATGCTTGCTTCAGATGGAATCATCGTTACGGAGTCTACGACCTGAAGGAAAGAAAATATATTGTCAATCCCGACAATGTGGAAATTATGGAAATTGTAAGGATTAATGACAGGTCGTTCAAGTTGATAGATACCGATGAACGACATTTTTCAACGCTTTATTTATGGTATACTTCAAAAGAAGAATATTATGATACAGCGTATTTCGAGCCTCATTTTGCGGATGAAGAAATTTCGGTGGAAGAATTTCTGGAATTAGCTGCAGATATTGATTTGAAACAGGAAGGTTATTATTCGGACCTGATTCGTGACGATAATCTTCCCGCCTATAAGCTGTTTCTGCAATTAGTCGCACTCTCGACAGAGGAAAGTTCGCCTGTCAGTGATATGAACTATGCAAAAGCCGTAAGTGAATTAATCAGTCGAGATCCCCATTATAAAGGAAATATAATCAACGCTTTGAACGATGTCGAATCGTTGACTGAGTCATTTACTGATAGTGGATCACCTTTCGATTTCAATACCTGGGAAGACGTCGTTCGTCTTAAATCAAGCATCATGACATCCCTTGCCTACGACCAATTAATGTCGTCAGTTCCCGACAATGAGTGGATTGAAAGGGAATATGTGGCGTGGCATAATCTTATTGAGGTTATGGCGTACTATCTCGATTATATATCTACTTCGGATTTATATCATGTAATTACAGATAAAAGGAGTTTATTTATCAAAGAATGGCTGGATGCACGACGCGAAGCTATTGCCAAAGAACATGATATTATAATTTCAAATCAGTCATATTCCGTATCTCCCGAAAAATCAGTCTGTCTGAAAACTGAATCGGATTTTAATGAATTCTTTTGGAATTTCCACTCTACTTACAATCCTTATTATTATAATCCGATGTGGAACGAGATAAAAACAGCATTTGATAAGTGGATCTTCGCCAGAATAAAAATTTCGGATGAGCTTGAACCTCAACAATCCTTATCTTACCAAGAATATTCCAGGGAATTTGTCAATGAAATGTTTTCATTCATCGAGGCAATGGATCTACCAGAATTCCGTCCCGCACTGTAATACCCTCATTAGAATTCGTAGATTTACAATGGATTAAATAAATGAAAGAAAATAAAACGAGATACGATAAAATACTTTCAAAACTTCCCGACACTCTTGATTGGAGTGCGGAACAGGATGTGACTGCGGCAAAAACTTTCTTGCTTGAGAACAACGGCTTACCAATGGTATTCCTCGGATCTGGTGGATCTTTGTCGGCAGCCCATCTTGCTGCCCAACTCTCGGTTGAACAAGGGATTGTGGCGGTGGCAATGACACCATATCAATATATTTTCAGCGCATGGAGTAAAACCCCTGCAAAGGTTGTCATTATAAGTGCCGGTGGCAGGAATATAGATGCCATAAATGCTTATAAGACTGCCCATTCATGCTCGGTGCAGCAGGTTGCCGTCATGCTGATGTCTTCTACAAGCACGTTGGAGAAGATGATGGAAGAAGAGAATGAGGCAAACAGGTTTGTCTTCAATCTTCATAACGGTGATGGTTTCCTCGCTACTAATTCTCTTGCTGCATTCTATTCCCTGCTTTTTAGAATTTATAAGGATGAAACGGTTAGGGTAGATGAGTGGAACTTTGTATCTGAAATAGAAGTTTCTCTTAAAGATTTTATCAGAGAGACTTATACCCTCCCGACTGATAGTTGGAACGAACACGATGCCGCACTGTATGAAGCGCGTGAGACAGACAGGTTCTATGTGCTGTATGCTCCCGATTCAATGCCTGTAGCCGTTGACCTTGAATCACGTTTCTCAGAAGGATCTGTTGGATGTCTGCAAATATCCGATTACCGTAACTTCGCACATGGCAGGTTCAACTGGTTCCATCAGCGTAAAGGTCAGACGGCAATAATAGCGTTGGTCACGCCAGAATCAAAGATGGTTGTTGAAAATATATTGACAGAACTTCCCGCCGACATACCTTTGATGCGCCTCTCAACGGATTTCAAAGGCTCGTCGGGAACGATGGATTTGTTGCTTAAAGGTATGTATCTGTCAAAATATCTCGGACTCCGCTGGGGACTTAACATAGGCGCGCCCCAAGTTGCCAATTTTGGTCGTGTAATACATAAAATGGATTTCATGAACAACATAATTAACAACGTGGAACAAAACGCGACAATTGTGGATTGCAATAACTCCATCGATGATTCCATTTTGGATCTCCCGATAGCAAATATTGACAGAGTGACGGGAAATGTAGTTCGGGGTGAAACCCTATGGGCTTCACGAAACCGTAAATACATCCATGCTGTGAAAGAATCAGGTGTGGACTGTATCATCGATCTCAGGACAGCCGACTTTACCGACAAGTTCTCCGGTATGTGTGCTACCAAGGGTATTGACTACCGTCATTTTCCAATAGATAAGGCTAATCAGCCCGACGAAGAGTTACTGAGATCTCTTCCAGAATTGTTCGACTTGCTCGACAACCGCAACTGTTACATTTCCTGTCAGCAGGGATTGCACAGAACTGATATAGCGTTGGCAATCTACTATATGTTTCATGATATTCCGTTTGTCCCCGACTTGCGTGGACATAAAAAAAACGGGAATCTGCGTTGCGACGATATAATGCGCCGTGTAAACAGTCTGTATTCAGCCCTTACACCGGAATTGAAGGAGCTCCTCGGTATTCCCGATTACGGAGACAATGACTTTCGCTTCAGGCGTAAAAAACTTCTGGATTCCAACCGATAATTCTGCTCCTATAGAAGCCGCCGTACAATCATTCCAAGTGAAGCCGCCGACAATAATTAGATCTCTGGGGGGAACCTTTAAGCGGTGTTAACCTGTTAAACAATGAATATGTATATTACTTAACTGTACTTTTTTTTGTCCAATTATTGCGAAATTTAATTATTAAGACTTATCTTTGTAATTGTAAATAGATAAGATTATTTTATTAATTGATGTCATCAGTTAATAATTATAAGTTATTGATTTGAAAAACAATAGTAAAAAATCTAAGTAAACTATAAATCTATGCAATTTTTAATGTCAGATTTAAAGAAAACCTTTGAAGAGGATTCTTATGATGCACTTAAAACCTTTGTGTTCAGAAAAGCTCCACATGAATATGGTAGCTATGAGGCTAATTTGGCTCACTCTATTTATAATCAAGAATCATTAATTATAATGCCGGAAGAAGACTTGATAGTTCCCGTCATTGCCTTTATTTTAAATTGCCCCGAACACATATGGAAGATACAAAAATTTCCTCAGTCCTTTTTGCATAAAGGATCAATTTTATTTCCGATTTCTGAAGTAATGGGAAAAGAATTTGCTGAAATTGCAACTGGGCTTTTCAGATATTTCGGAAGCCTGAAAGTTTTTGATCTACTAAGGTCATCTTATGTTTTAAAAGATAATACACTTATTAGAATTCGTAGATATTCAATGTACTAAATAAAGAAAGATATAAAAAAATATACTACAAATTACTTTCAAAACTTCATGTTCTTCTTGATTGGAGAATAGGGTTGTTTATGACTGCGGCAAAAATTGTCCTGCTTAAGAACAATGGCGTACCATGGGTATTCCTCGGGGCAGATCATTGTGCTTCCAGGCTCCTGGTTTAACAAGGAGTTGTGGGGATGTCACGGAATTTTTTCTCAATTAACTAACCTTTAGCCGAGGGGGTGGGGGAAAATATGTCATAATTGGATGGGTAGGGCGAACCTTCGGGAGGAGGACATGTTATAATAATATAAAGATTCATTTTAGGATCTTTGTGCTATTATTAGAACAATTAAGTTTTAACTTTATGAGAAGATCTTACCTGTCGCTGGTATTTCCGGGAATACTCTTCGGAATTTCCGTAAGTCCCGCTGTCTCAGCCTCCGAATTCGAAAAGAGCGACTCTGCCGAAGTGCACTTCAGGCAGGGTAGGGCGGTGATTGACAGGAATTTTGCAGGCAACAGCCAATCGCTTGATTCGCTGATATCAGAACTGGAGAACAAAAGTAATTCTGATTTTCCGAAATATACTCTCCAAGGAATTAGAGTTAGTGGAGCTGCTTCTCCCGAGGGATCGATGCAGATTAATAACTCATTGTCGGAACGACGTGCAGCCGCTATTTTCGATTATCTCGGTAACATTACAGCAAATGAGGATTCAATTTCTTCATTTCGTTATATCGGTCGTGACTGGAGTGGATTGCTTGAAGCGGTCAGACAAGATGACAACGTACCGGAGCGGGAAAAGGTGATTGAAATTATCGGCAGATACATAGGCGAATCTGCTGCAACAGATCCACGTGTTTCGGATGAGTTACTTGACGAGTTACATGCCTTAAGTGGTGGAATTCCGTATAATTATCTATATTATAATATTTTCCCGGGACTACGTGAATCAAAGATTTATTTCGATTACAACGTAGGTTACGATCTTGGAATCTTGACGCCTTATGTAGAAAATATTGAATATGTGATACCTGTTTCCGATCAATGTGATACACAGTTCTTACACCGCACGACTGCTCCTGAACGCAATTTTTATATGGGATTGAAGACAAATATGCTGTATGATGTGCTCGCAGTGCCGAATATCGGGGCAGAATTCTATATAGGTAAAAACTGGTCGGTAGCCGGAAACTGGATGTACGGATGGTGGAGCCGCAATTCAAGCCATCATTATTGGAGAGTATACGGCGGTGATGTCGCTTTCCGAAAATGGTTTGGGAGCGCAAGCCGTCGAAAACCATTGACCGGACACCACCTTGGTCTTTATGCCGGTGTGGTGACCTACGATTTTGAATGGGGCGGCAAAGGATATATGGGCGGTATTCCCGGCGGTACTCTCTGGGACAGGTGCCAGTATATCGCCGGAATTGAGTATGGCTATTCTTTACCGGTAGGGCGAAGAATCAATATTGATTTCACAATCGGTTTAGGGTACCGCGGAGGAAAGTATCTTGAATATATCCCCAAAGACAATTTCTACCTTTGGGAATCAACTCATCGGGTCAACTGGATCGGACCGACAAAGGCTGAGATTTCACTTGTGTGGCTCATCGGGCATGGAAACTATAATTCCGGGAAAGGAGGTAAGAAATGAAATATTCAATAATGACAACGCTGATACTTGCAGGCGTCCTGACCGGGTGTCATCATAAAGATCTGGAAATAAGTGAAAATCTGACTTCCGATCTTGAGATAGTTTTTGACTGGCGTAAGGCTCCGGCAGCCGATCCCGCTTCGATGGTGACATATATGTTCGGGATGGATGGTTCTCAGACTCTTCGCTACATGTTCGATAACAAATATGGCGGTTCAGTGCGTGTGCCGGTGGGTTCGTACAATACGTTGAGCATGAACAGCGACAACACTGACTGGGCGAAATTCAGAAATACCGATAACATAGACAAATTTGAAGTATACACTCAGGATCTCGTGTCGCTGGAATCGCAGAGTCTTTCCACAACGGGTCTTCCGCGTGCCCGCGGAACTGAAGAGGAACGTTTGGCGGCTACACCTCAGATGATGTGGCGCGACCGAACCGACAGTATCGAAATAGTGCCGTTTACGGGTAAACGAACGATTACTTTATATCCGGCAGAAGCGGTGTGTCATTACACGGTAGATGTAATGGACATCAGTAATATCGAATATGCCCGCGGCGCTACAATCGACGCAACCATTTCAGGTATGGCAGAAGGTTATCTTCATGGATCTGACACAGGAACAGATGTTCCCGTCACGATGGCGTTCGGAATGTCAGTGGATACTTCTCAGAAATCTCTGCACGGACAGTTCCTTACTTTCGGAGAATGTCCGAACACTGTTGCCAAACATATACTTACATTATATATTGTCATGAGTGACGAAACAAAACGCAGTTTTACGTATGATGTCACCGATCAGGTAACAGGCGCTCCCGATCCTAAAAATGTGTATATTCTCGTAAAGGGTCTCGACCTGCCGCAGCCTATCAACTCCGGTAGCGGCTTCATACCCGATGTCAGTGACTGGGATATGGAAAATGTTGACCTCGACATGAAAATTTAATATAGATTTTGAGATTATTACCGAACTTAACATCACAAGGAATGTTAGAATAATAGAAGAAGATTTAAAACAACTAAAAAGCCTCAAACTTATGAAAACAAGTACTTTGGCAGTCGCTGCAATGACTGCCGTTTCACTCTCGCTTGTCTCTTGCTCGCAAGACGACCCAATTGAGATGAATCAAGGTCGCGCTATAGATTTCCGTCCGGCAATGGATTCACGCGCAACAGAAACAACTAATGCCAACCTGACTGATATCAATGTTACGGCATTCATTTCCGGATCGCCGTATTTCGAGCAGAAAGTTTTCTCTAAAAACGGAAGCTTTTTTACATCAGCCACCGATTACTACTGGCCCGGCGATGATACCGAGCTTACATTCTATGCCTTCTCACCGGCAACTCTGACAGGGGTGACACTCACCAAGGATGAGAAGACACTCACTGATTTCTCACCAGCATCGTCGATTGCCGATCAGGTGGACTTTATAACCGCCGAAGCTACCGGTAACAAAACGGCTAACGAGGCTGCAGGTGTTCCGTTGACTTTCGATCACCGACTTTCACAGATTGAAGTGAGAGGTAAAACATCAAATCAGACTTATACTTTCAAGGTGAGCGGTATACGTATCGGTATGCCTGTAAGCCAGGGTAGTTTTGATTTCGGCACAAATACCTGGACACTCGCCGATACTAAAACAGTCTACGAGTCAACAGTCGATGAAATTACACTTACCGATGCGCCGGAAGGAACAGCAGCTGCATCGTTAATGGGAACTTCGGGCAACGCAATCCTTCTGCCTCAGCAACTTACGGCATGGCAGCCGGAAACCGACGCAGAGAACAGTGCATCAGGAGCATATCTCTCGGTTAAACTTCAGATAAGTGAGGCAGAGACCGGTACAGTGATTTATCCATTCCCGTCCGATCCCGACTGTCAGTGGGCGGCAATTCCTATCGATACCAACTGGGAACCCGGTAAGAAGTATATCTATACACTTGACTTCTCTCACGGAGCAGGATACGTCGATCCTCATGATCCTCAGCCTGGCAAACCCGTTCTTGGCGGACCGATCAAGTTTACTGTAACTGTTACAGACTGGACCGAGTCAACACAGGATGTCGACATGGCAGTATAATATTCCCTGAATCCCAACTTTTAATAATGCGACATGAAATCCCGATTCTACATAACTGTCCGAAATATTTCCCGCCTGCTCATGTTGGCGGGATGTATTTCGGTATTTGTCAGCTGCAATGATGATAGCTTAATGTCTTCAGCTGATGATGAAAATATAAAGTTTACTATCCGTACCGACAGTTATGCACCGTCAGCAGGTCGTTCATGTTCGCAAGTGCAAACGTTGTCAACCGGTGAGTTGGAGCTTGTAGCGGATGAGAACCGGAAGCTTTATCTTTCCGGTATTGAAGAGGACTGGAAGGTAGTGCCTGATAATTCTATCTCCTCACGCAGCTCGGTGTTTGTTTCGGAATCACCTGAGACATTCGGAGTATTCGCAACTATTATTTCCAATTCTCAGCCTTACATGGTGAATACTGAGGTTCGGAAGTCAGGCGATGTATGGATTCCGGCTGCTGAATATCTTTGGCCTGGTGACGGAGGGTTGCATTTCATGAATTATGCTCCGTATTACAGTGTGGCGCAGGATGAGGGCATCACAAAATTACCTTCTCTTTCGGAAACTGGAAATCTTAACCTGAATTACAAATTACATTCTGATATTTCCGAACAGGAGGATCTGTTGTGGGGCACACCTACTGATGCCTCGTCATCGCCGTGCGCTCTTACAATGAACCATGCCCTTACAGCGATCCGTTTCGTTACAGGTACCAAGATGACACCTTGTACTGTAAAGAAGATAACCGTCAGCAATGTTATGTCAGCCGGTAATCTTGATATTGAAAACGGCAGCTGGTCAGAGCAGGCGGATGTCATGTCATTCGAAATCAATTCAGGCGTTGAACTGACTGCTGAGTCAGGTAGTAATTATGTCACATCTGATATATCGCTTATTCCTGATGACGGATGCCTGTATATGTTGCCGCATACACTCGGTAACGATGCCGAGTTAAGTATTGAAGTGGAAAGCTCAGGCAGTGACCGGATATATACGGCTTCTCTTTCGGGAAGCGAATGGAAAGCAGGGAAGGCAATAACTTATCGGCTGTCGGCAAGTCCGGCATTACCCGATCTGATACTCGAAGTCACAGATTCTGCAGGGGTGCCTCTCTCTGAAATATCCACAGCTTACACCGGTGGAATCAGTTCGTTTAGAGTAAAGAGTCTGTATTCTGATGAACAGCAGGCAGATCAGCCGGTCGATTGGGATGCTGTGTTTATCGATGCTGACGGTAACGAACTGGCTGAAGCACCCGACTGGATTATTAGTTTTCCGACTTCAGGAAGCGGTGACGCGCAGTACTCCATGAGGGCTGATCTGCCGGAACCGGAATTTCTTCAGATGAGTGACAACACACGCCGTTTGAGGCAGAACGCTGATATTAATACGTCCTCCGGACATGATTGTTATAATCTGGCATCTTCGACGGGCGCGATGACCGATGAGAATACTGCTAACAGTTATATTATCAATGCACCGGGACATTATTGTATTCCGCTGGTCTACGGAAATGCAATCAAGGATGGCGCGACCAACAGCTCATCCTACGAGTCAACTGTCCGTGTGTCGAATAATAACAATAAGATCACGTTATATAAGTTTATAAATCATCTTGGTAACGAGATAACGGATCCGTACATTTACAATAATACCGGTTGCCAGCCCGATACGGCGAAATTAATTTGGGAAGGCAGGTTGAATATCGTCAGAAATGTCAAGTTGTCGGACGATGGCAAATATCTTTGCTTCGACATTCCGGCGGCATCGATACGCCAGAGCAATGCTGTGGTCGGTGTATATGACAAGAACGGAGACGTTATGTGGAGCTGGCATCTGTGGGTAACTGATCTCACAACCGACGGACTGTTTCAGGAAATTCCCAACCCGTCAAACAGTAGCATTACATACAAAATGTTCAGTTGCTCGCTCGGTAGAATTTATGGAGGCGACGTAACGCTCTTCAAACCCAAGAATGTAACTGTGCGTCTGACGCAGAAAAATGTTCCTGAAGGTATGACACCATTGACTAAAGAGATAAATGTGCATCAGGATTCTACAGAGATTACCACCAACGATTCGCATCCTTTCTATCAGTGGGGTCGCAAAGATCCGATGATTTCAGGCTTGAATCATTTTTATGGATCCGATCACAACATTATTGACGGTGAGAAGATTGCTTCGGAGCCTTTCGGCACGGTATTTAAAGATATGATTGTGGAGGGAATCCGGAAACCGGCAGTGTTCTTTACTTCAAACGACATTAAAGGTGTCAATCCGTATTATGAGAACTTATGGAATATAAATAACCAGAGAGCTTCTCTTACATCCACGGTCACTAATGTAAAGACTATTTACGACCCATGTCCTGTAGGGTCAAAAATACCGTTAGGCGGTGTGTTCCTTGCACTGAGCCGCTATCCCGCTACTTATGATGAAACCGCGCAGCAGGTTTCGGTCGTCCTCCCCGACGGAAGCAATGTTATTTTCACTACCATGGGATACAGAACCCGTGAAGGCGGAGAGATTAAATACGGAAATATAGGTTCTTGCTGGTGTGCGATGTCCCAGTCGGTAGGTAATGCGAATTATCTGTTTGTAGAATATAAATATGTGGAAACAAATGGACATATTGACACCGATTCTCATTCGATAACGTTTGGTTTTGGAGTACGTCCTGTTGAGGATTGACGTTTGGATGTCCAAGCGATTATATAAAAATCGAGGGTATCCGGTTTTGAACCGGCACCCTCGATTTTCAGTATGATTAAAGTCAGAATCAGTTCTGACGGTAGTCCTCTACTTCCGCAGGAACAAATGCAGCGATGAATTCGCTGTGTTTGGTTATTTCAGCCTGTGCGAGGTTGAAGTAAACATTGAGCGATTTAACAAAGCTTTCGTTACGGTTGGCATCCTGAAGGAGCAGATAACTCATTATCAGATTACCTGCCATTTCAACGAGACGACGAGCCATGAAATCCTTATAGTCGGAAGAATCAACAGCATTGACTGTCTCTACCGCCTTGTTGTACTTCACGGTCAGTTCTGCGAGTTTATCCTTGATAGCCTGTAATTCAGGTTTTACCTCCAGAGCCTGATAGCTTTCAATAATCTGATTGTAAGTACCGGTGGTCACGTGACGGATCGCTGCTACAACCTGAAGCTGTGTCGTGCCTTCGTATATCGAAGTGATTCGGGCATCGCGGTAAACGCGTTCGCAAGCGTAGTCCTTCATGAAACCGGATCCGCCGTGAATCTGTATTGCATCGTAAGCATTCTGATTGCAGTATTCACTGCCAAGACCTTTTGCCATCGGAGTAAGGGCATCAGCCATTCGGCTGTATAACTTCATTTCCTTACGTTCGTCGGGAGTAAGTTTGCGCTCCTTGGCAATGTCTTCGTAGATCTTGTACATGTCGACGAAGCGTGCGGTTTCGTAAAGAAGCGCGCGTGATGCGTCGAGTTTAGCTTTCATTACCGAAAGCATTTCGAAAACAGCCGGGAACTCGATGATCGGTTTACCAAACTGCTTGCGGTCGCGTGCATATGAAAGGGCCTCACGGTAAGCACGTTCGCTGACACCTACCGACTGAGCGGCGATTCCGAGACGGGCACCGTTCATCAGAGCCATCACATACTTGATCAGACCATAACGACGGTCACCGCAAAGTTCGGCGGGAGCGTCCTTGTAAGTGAGTTCGCAAGTGGGCGAACCCTTGATACCCATTTTATTCTCGATACGGCGGACGTTAACACCACCGTTACGCTTGTCGTAGATAAACATTGACAGACCGCGTCCGTCAGTGGTACCTTCCTCCGAGCGAGCAAGAACCAGGTGAATATCGCTGTCACCGTTGGTGATGAAGCGTTTCACGCCGTTGAGTACCCATGTGCCGTCCTCTTTCT